>NZ_JBKVXZ010000035.1:0-34571 GCF_046973065.1 Flintibacter sp.
GCGAAACGAAGTTTCGCACAAAGTTCTTTGCCAAGCTTTCTTTCAAGAAAGCGGGAAAAGTAGGTTACAGGTCGATGACCTCGCCGGAGAGAACTTCGCGGCCATCCACCACCAGCTCGCCGTCCCGGTAGTCCACGGTCAGGCGCTGACCGCTCTCCACCTGATCGGCGATGATCTTCCGGCTGATGAGGGTCTCCACGGTGTGCTGGAGATACCGGCGCAGAGGCCGGGCGCCGTAGATGGGATCATAGGCACTGTCGATGATGAAGTCCTTGGCGGCGGGGGTGAGCTCCACCGTGAGCTGCTTGTCGCTGAGGCGGCGGTTGATGTCGGCCACCATCAGGTCGATGATGTGAGTCACGTTGTCCTTGGTCAGAGGCTTGTAGAAGACGATTTCGTCCAGACGATTGAGGAACTCAGGCCGGAAAGAGCGCTTCAGAAGCTCATTCACCTGATCCCGGGCCTCCTGGGAAATCTCACCGTCCGCACCAATGCCGTCCAGCAGGAACTGGCTGCCCAGGTTAGAGGTCAGGATGATAATGGTGTTCTTAAAGTCCACGGTACGGCCCTGGCTGTCGGTGATGCGGCCGTCGTCCAGCACCTGCAGCAGGATGTTGAACACATCGGGGTGGGCCTTCTCCACCTCATCAAAGAGGATGACGCTGTAAGGCTTCCGGCGTACCGCCTCGGTGAGCTGGCCACCCTCCTCGTAGCCTACATATCCCGGAGGTGCACCGATCAGACGAGAGACGGAGAACTTCTCCATGTACTCGGACATGTCGATACGCACCAGGTTCTTCTCGCTATCGAACAGAGCCTCGGCCAGGGTCTTGGCCAGCTCGGTCTTGCCGACGCCGGTGGGACCCAGGAACAGGAAGGAGCCGATGGGCTTGTTGGGGTCGGCGATGCCGGCGCGGCTGCGCAGGATGGCCTCGCTGACAAGGCGCACGGCCTCGTCTTGGCCCACCACACGCTGGTGGAGGATGTCCTCCAGGTGCAGCAGCTTCTCCCGCTCGCCCTCCATCAGGCGGGCCACGGGGATGCCGGTCCAACGCTCGATGATGCGGGCGATCTCCTCCTCGGTGACCTTATCTCGGAGCAGAGAGCGCTGCTTGCCCTCGTTGGCAATCTGCTCCTCCGCCTCCAGGGCCTTTTTCAGCTCGGGGATCTTGCCGTACTGGAGCTCGGCGGCCTTGTTCAGGTCGTACTCCCGCTGGGCCTTCTCCAACTGGGCGTTGGCGGCCTCCAACTCCTCGCGGAGCTTCTGGACCTTGCCGATGGCGTTCTTCTCGTTGTCCCACTGGGCCTTCTTGGCGTTAAACTCCTCCCGCATATCGGAGAGTTCCTTCTGGATCTCCGCCAGATGCTCCTGGGAGATCTTGTCGGTCTCCTTTTTCAGAGCGGCCTCCTCGATCTCATGCTGGATGATCTTGCGCTGGATGATATCCAGCTCGGTGGGCATGGAGTCCATCTCGGTGCGGATCATGGCGCAGGCCTCATCCACCAGGTCGATGGCCTTATCGGGGAGGAACCGGTCGGTGATATAGCGGTTGCTGAGGGTAGCGGCGGCAATGATGGCGCCGTCGGTGATCTTTACGCCGTGGTAGACCTCGTAGCGCTCTTTCAGGCCACGGAGAATGGCAATGGCATCCTCCACACTGGGCTCATTGACCATAACGGGCTGGAACCGGCGCTCCAGAGCGGCGTCCTTCTCAATATACTGGCGGTACTCGTTGAGGGTGGTGGCACCGATGCAGTGCAGCTCGCCGCGGGCCAGCATGGGCTTGAGCAGGTTGCCTGCGTCCATGGAGCCTTCAGTCTTGCCGGCACCCACAATGGTGTGCAGCTCGTCGATGAAGAGAATGATGCGGCCCTCGCTCTTTTTGATCTCATTCAAAACGGCCTTCAGCCGCTCCTCAAATTCGCCCCGGTATTTGGCGCCTGCAATGAGGGAGCCCATATCCAGGGAGAAGATGGTCTTGTCCTTCAGGCTGGCGGGCACATCGCCCTTGACGATCCGCTGGGCCAGGCCCTCGGCGATGGCGGTCTTGCCCACGCCGGGCTCGCCGATGAGGACGGGGTTATTTTTGCTCTTCCGGCTCAGAATCCGGATGACGTTACGGATTTCGTCGTCACGGCCGATGACAGGGTCCAGCTTGTTCTGGCGGGCACGGTCCACCAGGTCGGTGCCGTACTTTTTCAGGGCGTCGTAGGTCTCCTCCGGGTTGTCGGAGGTGACACGCTGGTTGCCACGGACGCTGGCCAGGGCCTGCATGACCTTCTCTTTGGTCACGTTATAGGTGCGGAACAGCTCCTTCAAGTTGGAGTTGGGCCGCTCCATCAGACCGAGGAGCAGATGCTCCACGGAGATATACTCGTCCTTCATGGCGGAGGCCTGCTCCTGGGCGGCGGTGAGGGCGCGGTCCACGTCCTGGGCCACGTACACCTTGTCGGCCTCCCGGCTGCCGCCGGACACCTTGGGCAGCTTGTTCACCAGGTCGGCGGCGGCCGCCTGGAAGCTAGGCACCGTCATACCCATGGCGGTGAGCAGCTGGGGAATAAAGCCCTGCTCGTCGCTGACCAGAGCCAACAGCAGGTGCTCCTGCTCGATCTGCTGGTTGCCGTGGGCCTGGGCGATGTCCTGAGCCCCCTGGATGGCGGCCAGAGACTTCTGGGTAAACTGATTCATATTCATAGTAAGAAACCCTCCTTTTCATGGGGTTTGATGTTTTGAAAAATTGGCACTCTTATAAACTAAGTGCTAAGTGAATGATAGACCAAGTTTTTGAAAAATGCAAGAGAAAGTTTGAAAAAAGGGCGGGTAATTTACCCGCCCTTTCAGAGAGTCGCTGTTACTCGATGGCGATCTTCCGGCTCTGGGGGATCACCTCGCCCTGCTTGGGCAGGGTCAGCTTCAGCACGCCGTTATCATAGGCGGCGGTGATGTTTTCCTCCTGGATGCCGGAGACGTCAAAGGAGCGCTGGTAGCTGCCGCAGCGGCGCTCCCGGCACAGGTACTTGCCCTCCTCCTTCTTTTCGGAGGTCTCCTGGTGCTTGGCGGTGATGGTGAGAACGCCGTCCTGCAGGTGCAGGTCGATGTCGCCCTTATTAAAGCCGGGCAGATCAGCCTCCAGCAGGTAGTGGTCGCCCTTGTCCTGGATGTCGGTGCGGAAGGCGGGCAGCTGGCGCTGGCTGGCGGGGAACATGGAACGCTCAAATTCATCAAACAGGTCGTTAAAGCTGTTGCTCATACGTCCAAAGGGAATCATGCTAT
The DNA here is from genome assembly GCF_046973065.1 of Flintibacter sp. Classification (NCBI taxonomy): domain Bacteria; kingdom Bacillati; phylum Bacillota; class Clostridia; order Eubacteriales; genus Flintibacter; species Flintibacter sp. Next base: position 3,275 of record NZ_JBKVXZ010000035.1, read on the forward strand.
ACATAATCAAAACTCCTTTCGGCCCAATGGGGAGCGGTTTGTATTTGCTCCCGGGCCCTTCTGAACTTTGACTTTAGTATAGTGCCCAATTATGAACAGTTCTTGCAAACATTGTGTCTAAATTGTAAATTCTAGCACTCTAGATACGAGAGTGCTAATTTTGGAGAGACGGCCTTGCCCCAAAAAGTGGAGGCTGATATAATGAAACAGAAGAAAACCGCCCTGTGGGCGGATTCCCATGTATAAATATAAAAGGAGGAACCCCTTTGAAGATCCTTGTGTACGGCCCCAAGGCCCGCTATGACGCCTATATGCCCGACTTTGCCGCCCAGCTGGGAGCAGAGCTGGTATTCTGCACTCTGGACCAGTCGCCCCGCCAAGCGGCGGCGGAAAACCCGGACGCCCAGGTGCTCTTTGACGACCCCATTGTGGACGTGGGCCGGGAGATCATTGACCTGCTGCCCAACCTGAAGCTCATCCAGTCGGAGGGCGTGGCCTTCAACCGCATCGACCTGGAGGCGGCCCGGGAAAAGGGGATCTTCGTGTGCAACAACAAGGGCTGCAACGCCGACTCCGTGGCCGAACATACCGTCATGCTCATGCTCATGGCCCTGCGCCACGGCATCACCGGCCACAACGCGGTGAAGGCGGGTCTCCAAGTGAAGATGAAAGAGGCAGTGATGGCCTCGGGCAGCCCGGAGCTGGGTGAGCAGACCGTGGGCCTGGTGGGCTTCGGCGACATTGCTCAGGCCACCGCCCGGCGTCTCAAGCCCTTCGGCTGTAAGATGTACTATTACAGTCTCCACCGCCGTTCCCCCGAGGTGGAGGCCGACTTTGGGGTGGAATACCTGCCCCTGGAGGAGCTGGCCGCCGCCTGCGACATCCTCTCCCTCCACTGCGCTGTCAACGATCAGACCCAGAACATGGTAAACGCCGATCTGGTCTCCAAGATGAAGCCGGGCATTATCCTGGTAAATACCGCCCGGGGCGACCTGGTGGATAATCTGGCCGTGCGCCAGGGCCTTATGGATGGCCGCATCGGCGGCATTGCTATGGACACCCTGGCCCCCGAGCCCACCCCCGCCGACCACCCCCTGGTGGACCTGCCCGCGGAGATCGCGGACCGGGCGATCTACTCCCCCCACCTAGGCGGCAACACCGGTGGTTCCTTCCGCCGGGCGCACAACAATATGTGGAACAATGTGAAGCTCATCCAGGAGGGCAAGCGGCCTAATTTTGTGGTAAATGGGCTGTAATCATTCTGTTTAAAAGCAAAACCGCAGTCGGAGCAAACCGGCTGCGGTTTTTTGCTTTGAGGAACGAGTGTTACTTTCTGCTCGCACAGAAAGTAACCAAAGATGCGCCAAGGGGTGTGGCTCCGACGAACACCTCGCCGCAGGCGGGTGTTCATAGTCACCACACCCCCTGGACCCCCGTTTACGGGGGACGCCATCCTGAGGATTTGGCATTTGCGTCCGGCGGCTCCGAACACAAGACCTTGCGTTCTTCTTGCCCCGGGCCTTAGGCCCTACCAGATGGAAATTTAAGGTGTTCGCGCTGTACGGACACCGCCTACTCCGGCATAACTGTGGCAGCCGGGCAGTTGCGGGGCATCCACCCGACTACCGCCGCACCAAACAGGTAGGCAGGCACCAGGCGGTGTATGATAGAAGCAACCCCTCACATATTTTGATGGCAAAAGGGCCTAAGGCCCGGGAGTAGAGGGAGGCACGGTCAAAACTTAGACCGCCGGAAGATACGAAAAACCCAAAGGGACACGCTCCCGTAACAGGGGGTCCGGGGGCCGACTCCCCCTGTCAGGGGGAGATGGCCCGAAGGGCCAGAGGGGGTAGGGACAAGGTGACTGTGAGCGCCCGCTGCGCATAGGCGCTCACCGGAACCGTCCCCCGGCGGCGTTTTGGTTACTTTGCCGCCGCGGGCAAAGTAACACCGTTCCCCACGCCCCTCAGGGCGGAACCCTTCTTCATAAAAGAAATTATCTTTGTGCAAAAACAGTCTTTCCCGCCAAAACCGTCTCAAAAACAGGAACCTTCGGCAGCTCCTGGGGAGAAACCGCAAACAAATCCCCATCCAGAATCACCAGATCCCCCTGCATCCCGGGCATCAGCCGCCCACGAACATCCTCGTCCCGGCTCGCCCAGGCCGCCCGGGAGGTAAACAGGCTTAGTCCCTCCTCCAGAGAGAGGGCCTGCTCCGGCAGGTAGGTGCGCTCCCCTGCCCGGTCCTGGCGGGTGACGGCGGCGCGGAGGTTGTCCAGCACATCAAAGGGTTCCACCGGGCAGTCGGAGCCGCCGCTCACGGCCAGTCCCAGCTCCAGCATGGAGCGCCAGTTGTAGCAATCCCGGGCGCGCTTCTCTCCCATCCGCTGGGTGATGATGCCCATGTCCTCTTCAATAAAAATGGGCTGGATGTAGGCCTGAAGGCCCAGGGCCTTCATCCGTGCCAGCAGAGCGGCGTCGGTGATCTGGGCATGGACTGCCCCGTGGCGGGCCTGAGGCCAGGGGTCCCGGGCCTGGACCGCTTCCACCGCCTGGCACAGCTGCTCCAAAGCCCCGTCCCCGATAACGTGGACGGCCACGTCCATCCGGGCTGTGTGGGCGGCCTCCACCAGCTGTTCCAGCTCGCTGGGCGTGTAGATGGCCATGCCCTTCCACTCCGGGTCGTCCTGATACCCCTCCCGGAGCAGGGCGGTGCGGGCGCCCAGGGAGCCGTCCTGGAGGAGTTTCCTCGGCCCGGTGCGGAAGAGACTTTCCCGGTCCTGGGGATCCGACCGGACCGACAGAAAACGCTCAAAATCCGACGGAGCAAGCAGACACTGCTCGTATACCCGCAGCGTCAATTCCCCGTCCTGTTCCATCTCCCGGAACAAGCGGACCAGACGCACCGGGTCCATACCGGGAAGCATCTGAAGGTCGTCGGAGTGGACGCAGGTGAGGCCCTTGGCGTTGGCGTCGGCCTGGCCCCGCCGAATGAGGGCCTTGACCTCTTCATCGGAGAGAGGCGGTACCACCTGCATGTAGAGGCGCATGGCCTCCTCCCGCAGCAGGCCCTGCTCAAAGTCCACCTTTTCCAGAACAGACTCCTCCACCCCGGTAAGAGTTTTCAGCCGCTCCAGCATGGGGGTGTTGCAGGCTGCCACATGGGCGCAGCAGCGCAGCAGACATACCGGAACTTCCCGGGAAATCTGATCCAGGTCGGCCCGGGTGGGCATGCGCTCCTCGGCCAGAGTCTCTTGGTTCCAGCCCATACCCAGCAGATAAGAGGCCCCCGTCTGGGCCAGCTTGTCCCGCCCGCGGCGGATCATCTCTTGGATGGAAGGGACCCCTGCCAGGGGCAGGCTGTCCTGAAACAGAGCGTAGAGCAGCAGGTGCATGTGGGTGTCGTGGAAACCGGGGAGCACCTGGCGGCCCTCCAGGTCGGTTTTCTCGTCCCAGGGGAGTGCCAGGGCGTCCCGGTCGCTGCCCACAAAGACGACGGCGCCGTCCTCCAGGCCGATGGCCTGCTGCCGGTCTTTGCCGGGAACCATGGTGTCCACCTTGCCGTGATACCAGAGTCTGCGCATGAGAACCCCTCCATTTTCTTTTCTTAAACATATGATACGGCACGTTCCGCCAAAAATCCACCTGCTTTTTTCTTTCCGGCGGGAAATGCGGGCGGATGATATCCGCCCCTATGGGGTGCGGGAAAGCATAACAGGCCGATGGGGACATCGGCCCCTACAGAACAAAAAAAGTGGGAGCGACGCAGAACATCGCTCCCACAAACAGGTTGCTTACAGTCACAGAGGGGAAACGAAGTTTCCCAGAAAGTTCTTTTGCGTACTTTTCTTTCAAGAAAAGTACGTCAATTCTCGGCGTAGCGGGACAGGAACTGGCGGGTGCGCTCCTCCCGGGGATGCTCGATGACCTGCCGGGCCGGTCCCTTCTCCACGATGACGCCGCCGTCCATAAACATAACCTCGTCGGCCACGTCCCGGGCAAAGGCCATCTCGTGGGTGACGATAATCATGGTGGTCTTCTGCTCGGCCAAGGAGCGAATCACTTTCAATACCTCCCCGGTGAGCTCCGGGTCCAGGGCCGAGGTGGGCTCGTCAAAGCACAGGATGTCGGGCTTCAGGGCCAGGGCGCGGGCGATGGCCACACGCTGCTGCTGTCCGCCGGAGAGCTGACTGGGGTAGTGGTCGGCCCGGTCACTCAGGCCCATTTTGGCCAGCAGCTCCCGGCCCTCAGCCTGGATCTCCTCCAGAATGGCCTTCTTGTTCTGCTTATATTCCGGCAGTTCCTGGCTGAGCAGCTCTTTGGCCAGGGTAACATTTTGCAGCGCCGTGTACTGGGGAAACAGGTTGAAGGACTGGAACACCAGACCAAAGTGGAGGCGCTTTTTCCGTATCTCGGTTTCCCGCTGAGTCGTAGGATCGCTGGCATCAAAAAGTACCGAGCCATTGACAGATATGGTCCCCTGGTTGGGTGTCTCCAAAAAGTTGAGGCAGCGCAGCAGGGTGGTCTTGCCGGAGCCGGAGGAGCCGATGATGGCCAGGGCCTGTCCCTGCTCCAGAGAGAAGCTGATGTCCTCCAATACCCGGGTGGGACCGAAATGCTTTTCAATATTGCATACGTCCAAAATTGCCATATTCGGTCCTCCTCATCACTGAAAGAATTCCATTTTCTTCTCCAGCTGGCCCAGCAACAACGTGACCACGCCGCTGAAGATCAGGTAGTACACAGCGGTAAAGAACAGGGGCCACACCAGGCCGGCGATGCCGGAGTTGCCCTTCATGAAAGACTCGCCCATCCAGATGACTTCCTGCAAAGCAATGACCCGGGCCAGAGAGGTATCCTTTACCAGGGTAATGATCTCGTTGGACATGGGAGGGACGATGCGCTTGATCATCTGCAGCAGGGTAATGTGGCGGAAGATCTGGAGCTTGGTCATGCCCAGCACCTGGCCCGCCTCCTGCTGGCCCTTGGGAACGCCCTGGATACCGCCCCGGTAGATCTCGGAGAAGTAGCAGGCGTAGTTAATGATAAAGGCCACGCACACGGCCAGCATCCGGCCTGACTCTCCGCTGGGCCAGCTGAACCACTTCTGCATACCGGGTACGTAGAACAGGGCAATGATCTGCAGCACCAGGGGGGTGCCACGGATGATCCACACCAACAGCCGGCATACCAGGCTGATGGGCTGCAGCCCCAGCAGCCAGTTGAGCAGGGGAGACATGCCGGGCTTCCGGAGGAACCCCAGCGGCGCCCAGCGGTTCATGGAACCGAAGCTGATGATAAGGCCCAGGGGCAGGGCTCCGATGAGGGTGATAAAGAACAGCTGCAGCGTCTTGAGAAAGCCGCTGTTCAGCGCCGCAAGCACAGTTTGGAACGTGCTGGAGGTGAAAAATTCGATCATGGTATCGTCCTCTCCGGGTGATGATGGTGGGGCAAAAGCCGCCGAAAGGCAGAGCGCGCATAAGACGCGCTCTGCCTCAGGTATGACTATGGGGAAGGAATCACTCCAGGATCACAGCATCCTGGAGACCGTAGGTGGTGGCAGTCTCCAGCACGGTTCCGTCGGCCACCTTCTCAGCCCAGAAGGTATTGAAGGCGTCTACCAGGTCGGAGCCCTGGCGGAAACCTACGCCGTACTCCTCAGACTCCAGACCCTGGGCGTCGTTGAGGTTGAGGCTGTAAACCAGGTCGGCATAGCTGGTGCCCTCGCCGGTCATCTCGGCGGCCATCAGCACGTCGATGACGGCGGCGTCAGAAGTGCCCGCGGAGACCTCCATCAGAGCGTTGGACTGAGCCTGGACGGGAACAGTGGTGGCGCCCAGAGCCAGGGCGGCGTCCTCACCGGCGGAGCCGGACTCCACGGCGATGTTCAGGCCCTCCAGAGAGGTGAGACCCTCGAAGTCAGCGGCCTTGTCGGCGGGATAAATCAGGGTCTGGTAGTTGGTGCAGTAGGGAACGGAGGTGCCCATAGCGGCCATGACGTCGTCGCTGAGGGTCATGCCGTTCCACACGCAGTCGATGGCCTTGGAGTTGAGCTCCTCCACCTTGTAATCCCAGGTGATCTCCTGGAACTCCACATTGACACCCAGGCTCTCGGCAAAGGCCTTGGCCATGTCGGCGTCAAAGCCAATCCACTCGTCGCTGCCTTCCTCTTTGTAGTCCATGGGGGCAAAGTAGGTGATACCCACCACCAGGGTGCCCTTGTCCTTCACATACTGCATATCGCTGGTCTGGGTCTGGCTGGAGCTGCCAGAGCCGGAACCGCTGGTATTGTCAGAGCCGGAGCTACTGCCGGAGGTATTGCCGCCGCTGGAGCAGGCGGCCAGGCTTGTGCACAGGGTCAGAGCCAGAGCAAGAGACAAGAACTTTTTCATAGTATGTATCCTCCCAAACATTGAAGTGAGAAAGAGAGGGGGAGCCCCCCTGTTACTTTCACATTTTAGCACGCTAATGTGATATTGTAAAGGGGAACTTCCATTCCCTGCCTGCTTTTTCTCTTTTGTATAAAATAGCCGAACGAACTTGAGACCGCTATGTAAAAGATAAACAAAATTGGCAACGATTCCTGGAAGCGGCGGCGCAATTGGGTCTGGAGCTGCATGGACCGCTTCCTTTTGCAAGAGAATAGAATGGGGGGCGGGACAACCGTCCCGCCCCTCTATTCTTTGGATGGAGGTTCTTACTTCATGCCGTTCTCATAGGACTCGATCATCTTCTTGACCATCTGGCCGCCCACAGAACCGGCCTGCTTGCTGGTCAGGTCGCCGTTGTAGCCCTGCTTCAGGTTCACGCCTACCTCGCTGGCAGCCTCCATCTTGAACTTGTTCATGGCTTCGCGGGCGTTGGGGACCATAGTACTCTTGTTACTGGACATGATTCGTCTCTCCTTTTTTTCTGTCTGTTTGTTGTGGATGTTTGATTCGGATGGAACATCCGCATCTATCTTTGCCCAAACCAGCCTGGCTATGCGGAAAAGACGTTTCCTGATTTTGTTGTTTTTCCATGGCTTTCCATCGGTTAAAAAACGCACTGCTCCAACACCGGCGGACAGGCTGATTGCTGGGGAGGCAGCAGGTTCATCACCGACACCTCGTAGGCGGTGCGCTCCTCACAGCGGTCGCCTAAATTTTTTGTGTACACCCGGCTCTGGAGCCGTCCCTCCAGCCCCAGCTTCTCCCCCACCTCCATCTGGCCGCACTGATAGGCCAGACTGCCCCAGGCGATGCAGGGCAGATAGTCGGAGCGGCCGTAGCGCCGGTTCACCGCCAGGATCATGTCGCAGATGGTGCGGCCCAGAGGGGTGCAGCGCAGACTGGGAGGCTTACACAGGGTGCCGGTACACACCAGACGGTTCTGGTCCTCCCCCTGCTCCAGCAGCAGTTCCCGGACAAAGACGCTGATGACCAGGCGGCTGCCCACCCCGGTACGGTTGTTGAAGGTGCGCACCTCTCCCCTTACCGTCAGCTCATCCCCCCGCTCCAGCCAGCCGTGCTGTTCCAGCAGAGGGCGGGAGATCACCGCGTTCACCTGGTCGGCGGCGCCGGACAGGCGGCTGACCAGCACGGGGACGGTAAAAAAATCCACGTCGTGGTTGTGGTGGGACAGAGCGGGGGGCTGGGCGGCCCGGCCGTGAAGAAGAATACGGTTTACGTCGGGGGAGGTCTGTTTCATGGCGGATCACACTCCTGAAAATCGTTTGTTCTTCCTCACTCTATGAACCGACCGGGCCGTGTATGTCCCAAAGCAGCAAAAAAGCGGCTCTCCCCAAGTGGGAGAGCCGCAAACATTGTGCATTTGTGGGGATCAGCGGCCAAATCCGCCGCCGCGGCCGCCGGAAAATCCACCGCCACGGCTGCCGCCGAAGCCGCCGCCGCGGCCGCCGGAGAACCCGCCGCCACGGCTGCCAAAGCCGCCGCCACGGCTGCCAAAGCCGCCGCCGCGGGGACCGCTGGAGAACCCGCCGCCCCGGGAGGAGCCGCCGCTGGGGCCATGGAAGCCGTTAAAGCCGCCGGGACCGCCCGGTCCGCCCGGACCTCCGGGGGGAGGAGGCGGAGGCCGCCGCCAGCGCCGCTGGTACCAGCCATAGCCGGGACCGTGCCAGAACAGGATGGGCCGGAATACATAGGGGGGATTGACTACCCCGTAATACCGCTGACGGTAGCTGGTGTAGCGCAGGGAGTCCAGAATGGAGGCGATCACCACCAGGATGACCACCAGAGCGATCACGCTTATGATGGTGTCAGTTCTGCTGTTGTAGGACGAGCTGCCTTTGCTGAGATAGCCCAGGCCGTACTGGTCCACGTAGAATTCATTGACGCCGGTGAACAGCTTGACCACGCCGTCGCCGAACTTGCCCGCCATGGCGTCCTCATAGAGGTACTGATCCATGTAGGAGGATACCTGGCTGTCGGTCATGGGGTAGTCGGAACCTACCGCCAGGTAGCACTCGCCGTTGCTGGTGTTGATAACCAGGATGCCGTCGGCGGCAGCCAGCTCGATCTGGACGCCCAGGTCGTAGGCGTAGTCGTCGATGTTGCCGTCAATGGAGGTGCGGGTGGCCACGGCGATGAGGCTGTCATACCGCTTGACCCAGTTGGCGTTGAAGAGACAGATCTGCTCCTCCTGCTGGTCGGTGAGTACGTTTGCCTGGTCATCGATCCACTTGGTGTAGGCCGCCGTGGACAGGGAGGAATCCAGTCCGGTAGACTGGGCTGTTTCCTCCACCGGGTCGGCGCTGGCGGCGCGCCACTGGCCGATGCCGATGGCGGCGGCGATCATAATAATGGTCAGCGCCACTGCCACCGAAGTTTTCTGGAAAAGTTTCATAGTCGGTTCCTTTCCGCTGTGCCGATTGCCGATTGTGAGGGAATTGGATTAACCACGAAGCTCCAACAGCTTCTGCTTCAGCTCGCCCTCGATGCGGCCCAGCTCGGCCTCGGCCTCCTTGCGCTTCTGGCTGCCCTCGGTCTGGATCTTCATGACCTCATCCAGGGTGGAGATAAGCTGATTGTTGGTGTGCTGGAGGGTCTGGATGTCCACGATGGACTTCTCGGCCTCCCGGGCGGCGTCGATGGTGCCCATTTTCAGCATGTCCGCGTTCTTCTGCAGCAGCTGGTTGGTCATGTTGGTGACGGCGGACTGGGCGGCCGTAGCCTGGCGGGAGTGCTCCAGGCCCAGGGCCAGCACCATCTGGCTCTTCCACAGGGGGATGGTGTTCACCAGAGAGGACTGGATTTTTTCCAGCATGAGGGTGTCGTTATTTTGCAGCAGCCGGGTCTGGGGGCCCATCTGCACAGAGATCATGCGGGTGAGCTCCAGGTCGTGGATCTTCTTCTCAAAACGGTTGCACAGGTTGGCAAAGTCGTTGTAGGCTTGGGCGTCCTCCTGGCTGCCGGAGGCGGCGGCCTTCTGCTTGAGCTGCTCCAGGTCGTTGGTGCGCAGGTAGTTCAGGCGCTTTTTGCCCGCGATGATATACATGGTGAGCTCTTTGTAATACTTGGTGTTCAGCTCATACATCTGGTCCAGCATGGCGATGTCCTTCATGAGCACCACCTGATGGGACTCCAGCGCCCGGACGATCTTGTCCACGTTGACCTCGGCCTTGGCATAGCTGGCCTTCAGGGCCTCCAGGTCCTTGCGCTTCTTCTGGAAGAAGCCGAAGATACCCTTCTTCTCCTCTTCCTCCTCGCCAAAGCCCTTCAGCTCCACCACCAGGTCGGACAGAGCCTGGCCCACCTCGCCAAGGTCCTTGGTCTTCACGCTGTTCAGGGCGTTTTCCGAGAAGGCGGCGATGTTCTTCTGGGCGGCGGCGCCGTACTGGAGCACCAGGTTGGAGTCGGTGACGTCGATCTTCTTGGCAAACTCGTCCACCATCTTTTTCTCGGCGTCGCTGAGCATGGACTCGTCCAGCTTGACGGCGTTGGCGTCCCGCTGGGCCTGGATGGCGGCAGCGTCAGGCTGGGGAGCCTGGGGTGCAGTGGGCTCCAAGGTGAGCTCGGGGGCCGCCTGGGCGGCGGTAGGCTCCAGGGTCAGTTCGGGAGCGGCAGCGGCCTGGGCGGCGGTGCCGGAGGGATCTAAGGTCAACTCGGGGGTCAGGTTCAGTTCATCACTCATGACAGGTTCCTCCTCAATATGAACAAAATGAGATGATTATTTCTTATCGTAAGCCAAATAACGGTACCAGTGGAAGGCGCAGCTTCCCAGCTGCAAGACAAGCAACAGGATCAGCAGCCCCTGGCAGGGGGAAGGAATGTCCTTCCAGGCCAGCCAGCAAAACAGGATCAGCAGCACGGGAATGATACAGGACAACAGGGCATTGAGCAGACACTCGCCCCGGCTCATAAACTCACGGTACCGTTTCATGGGAGACCTCCTTTAAAGCTCCAGGGTCACGTCGCTGCCCTGGCTCTTGGTGGTTTTCTTGCCTTCTCCCGCCAGACCCTCCTGGGCCAGCAGGTTTTCCATGACGGTGATATCGGTGGAGATGTCCATGGCCTCGGCGCCGAACAGGGCGTCCAGCTGCTTGTCAAAGGCCTGGACGATAGTGCCCATCATCCGCTCCACCCGCTGTTTGGTGGAGTCGATGTTGTCGCCGGACACTCCCATGGCGTCCATGCGGTCATAAGCGTTAAGGATTTTCAGGGTGGTGGGCAGATAGTAGTCCAGGAAGCGGCGGATCTGGGGCAGCTTGGCGGGCTCCTTGATGACCTGATCGATGATTTTGGAGGTGACCTCCTCCAGATGGTCGATCTGGGCGGAGATGGTCTCGTCCTCGATGCTGTCGTTGAGGCGGCGCATCTCACTCAGCGCCCGCTCCCGCTCCTTGATGAGGTTGTCGATCTCCGGGTTGCCGGTGGATTTGGGAGCCTCGGGCTTCTTCTCCTCTTTCTTCTCTTCCTTTTTCTCCTCTGCCTGGCCGGGCATCTGGTAGTGCTTGTCCGGGAAGATGGCCTTGCCCACCACAAAGGCGGCAATGGAGATCACCGCGCACAGCACATAGTCCATGGGCTGGCTCAGAGACAGGAAGAGGCCGAATACCAGCCAAACCACACCCACCAGATAAATGGGGATCGTGGAGCGTTTTACATGTTTTGCCATTGTACAATTCCTCCATAGCACGGGGAAAAATAGGGGTTCTTATGGTGCCCATTGTACCCTTAGGGGGCTGGAGGTGTCAAGGGATTTGCCCCGACCCGTAGGGATTTCCCGGAAAAAGAGAAGGGAAAGTTTCGGTGGTATTTTACCCCTCCATTGACTTTATTCCACATTTTCGATATGATTGCAAATATAAAATTCCCGGACCGCGCCCCGGCGAGGCCCTTGGGGCAGTAAAGGAGACCAAATATGCTCACCCTGGAACAATTCAAAGCAGCCCGATCCGTCCTGCGCGGCGTCATCCGGGACACCAGCCTGATCCACTCTACCGCCCTGTCCAAGTCCACGGGGCACAATGTGTATTTAAAACCGGAAAATATGCAGGTGACCGGTGCCTACAAAATCCGCGGCGCCTACTATAAAATCAGCACCCTCTCCCAGGAGGAGAAGGAGCGGGGGCTCATCACCGCCTCCGCGGGCAACCACGCCCAGGGTCTGGCCTACGCCGCCCAGGCGGCCGGCGTGCCCGCCACCATTGTTATGCCCACCACTACCCCCCTGGTGAAGGTAAACAACACCAAGGACTACGGGGCTCAGGTCATCCTCCACGGGGAGGTCTTTGACGAGGCCGCCGCCCTGGCTGCCCAGCTGGCCGAGGAGAAGGGCCTCACCTATGTCCACCCCTTCAACGATCTGGGCGTGGCCACCGGACAGGGCACCATCGCCTATGAGATCTTCCAGGACCTGCCCGATGTGGATGTGATCCTGGTGCCCATCGGCGGCGGCGGACTGGCCGCCGGTGTGTCCACCCTGGCCAAGCTCTTAAATCCCAACGTCACCGTCATCGGTGTGGAGCCGGAAGGTGCGGCCTCCATGAAGGCCAGCCTGGAGGCGGGCCACGTGGTTACCCTGCCCACCGCCAACACCATTGCCGACGGCGTAGCGGTGAAGACCCCGGGCGATCTGGTCTTCCCCTATGTACAGAACAACGTGGACCACATCATCACCATTCCCGACACCGAGCTGGTGGACGCCTTCCTGGATATCATGGAAAAGCACAAGATGGTGGTGGAAAACGCCGGCCTGCTCACCGTGGCAGCCCTCAAGCGCATCCAGGGCAAGGGCCTGAACGTGGTGTCCGTCCTCTCCGGCGGCAACATGGACGTCATTACCATGGCCTCTCTGGTGCAGCACGGACTCATCAACCGGGGCCGCATCTTCACCTTCTCCGTCCTGCTGCCCGACCGTCCCGGTGAGCTGATGCGGGTGTCCGGCCTGCTGGCCCAGGACAACGGCAACATCATCAAGCTGGAGCACAACCAGTTTGTCAACATCAACCGGCAGAACGGTGTGGAGCTGAAGGTGACCCTGGAGGCCTTTGGTCAGGACCACAAGAAGCAGATTCTGGATCATTTGGTTCAGGCGGGGTATCAGGTGAAGGAAGTAGATACTGCTGACTTCTATAATTAAAGAAGGGTTCCGCCCTGCGGGGCGTCCTACTTTGCCCGCGGCGGCAAAGTAGGCAAAACGCCGCCGGGGGGCTCCTTCGATGAACACCTGGCTTGCGCCGGTGTTCATAGGCGTCGCCCCCCGGACCCCCGTTTACGGGAGCGTGCCCCTTCGGGTTTATGTATGTTCCCGGCGGGCAAAATCAAGATCTGTTCCCGTTCTACTCTCGGCCCACTGGGCCCTACTTCCACGAAAATGTAAAAGATTTCCCTTCTAACGCACACCGCCTGGTGCGGCAAAGCCGTGGTAGCTGGTCTGTCATCGGCGGCCCCGCAGGGCGGCATCCCCAGAGGCAAAGCGAAGCTTTGCACAAAGTTCTTTGCCGCGCTTTCTTTTCAAGAAAGCGCGAGGCCGCCCGACGGGACACAAGGTCCCATCGGGCGGGTATTCAAAAGCGGCGGGCCGCCGGGCCGGGGAGGTCCGGCAGTGGGGCCGTGGGCACGGCCTGGGGCGAGTATAGCAGCCCGGCGGCGCCCCGGGAGGACGGCCGCCCTCCCTCTCCGCCTGTCATCCTATGCAGCGGGTTCCTGTCCGGTCCCGCCAGTATTTGAAAGTGAGGAATCGTCATGATCAAGATCGCCCCCTCTATTCTCTCCGCCGATTTTGTCAACCTGGAACGGGACATTAAAAAGGTGTCCTCCGCCGATTACCTCCACGTGGACGTGATGGACGGCTGCTTTGTGCCCAACATCACCATCGGCGTCCCGGTGGTCAAGTCCATCCGCAAGTGCACCGACATGTTCCTGGATGTGCACCTGATGATCGACAAGCCCCTGCGCTACATCGAGGACTTTGCCAAGGCGGGGGCCGACCTGCTGTCCATCCATCTGGAGGCCGACCACCCCACCCGCATCGCCGAGGCTCTCAAGGTCATGGGTGAGTGCGGCGTGAAGAAGGCGGTGGCCCTGCGGCCCATCACCTCGGCCAATGCCATCCTGCCCTACATCGAGGAGCTGGACATGGTGCTGGTGATGACGGTGGAGCCCGGCTTCGGCGGCCAGGCCTTTATGGAGTCCCAGCTGGACACCATCCGCCAGGTGCGCGCCATTATTGAGAAGTACAACCCGGCCTGTGAGCTGGAGGTGGACGGCGGCATCGCCCCCAAGACCGCGCCCCTGGTGGTGGAGGCGGGCGCCAACGTGCTGGTGGCCGGCTCCGCCGTGTACGGCAAGGAGGACATCCCCGCCGCCATTGCCGCTCTTCGCGTATAAATGGGTTGATTTAGGGGAAAACGAAGTTTTTCCCAAGTTCTTTTCGTCCTTTTCTTTTTCGAACAGGACAAGGAGGTTTTTTCTATTATGCAGTACTTCCCCCCCGCTCTGGAAAATCTGGTGGAGCAGTTTGCCAAGCTGCCCGGTGTGGGCGTGAAATCGGCCCAGCGGCTGGCCTTCCACGTGCTGTCCATGCCTGAGGATGAGGCGGCCGCCTTTGCCCAGGCCATCCTGACGGCCAAATCCACCATCCACTGCTGCCCGGTGTGCCAGAACCTGACCCAGGGCGAGGGACCCTGCTCCATCTGCTCCAGTCCCCGGCGGGACGCCTCCACCATCTGCGTGGTGGCCGACCCCAAGGACGTGGTGGCCATGGAGCGCTCCCGGGAGTACCAGGGGCTCTACCACGTGCTCCACGGGGTCATCTCCCCCATGAACCACGTGGGACCCGACGACCTGCATATCAAATCCCTGGTGGAACGGGTGTCCGCCGGGGGTGTGGACGAGGTCATCATGGCCACCAACCCCGACACCGAGGGGGAGGCCACCGCTATGTACCTGTCCCGGCTGCTGCGTCCCTTTGGCGTGAAGGTGACACGGCTGGCCTACGGCATCCCGGTGGGCAGCCACCTGGAGTATGCCGACGACGCCACCCTCATGAGGGCTCTGGAGGGGCGGCGGGAAATGTGAGAGAGAAGAAGGAATTTTCGTGCGAGCACTCCCGAAACCGACTAAACTGACCGTCCGGTATCTGCGGTCGGTGACCTTTCGACTGGCCGTCTTTCTGTTTGTGGCGGCCCTGTTCCTGTGGGCTCCGGATTGGCTGGATTTCACCGCCGGAAAGCCCTTGACCGTACCCCTTGTGCTGCTGTGGCTGGCGGTGGCGTGCTCCATGCTGGCCCAGCTCAACCCCAAAAGCGCTCTGACCGCCGGGTGCATGAAGCAGTACCCCAACCGCTTTGAGCCCGTGGCCAACTACTCCCGCCAATCCCTCAAGGAGGCGGTGCGGCAGCAGAACCGGGGGGCGCTGAAGGTAGCCGCGGTGTGGCTGACGGGCAACCTGGTGTTTGGAATCCTCTACTGGCGCAGGACCATCGGCGTAGCGGAGCTGGTGCTGCTGTGCGCCTTTTACTACCTCAGCGACCTCATCTGCGTGCTGTTTTTCTGCCCCTTCCAGACCTTTTTGATGGGCAACCGGTGCTGCGTCAACTGCCGCATCTTTGCCTGGGGGTCCTGGATGATGGCCACCCCCATGGCCTTTATTCCCCACTGGTTCTCCTGGAGCCTGGTGGGATTGGGGCTGGTGGTGCTGGTGGTGTGGGAGGTGCGGTTTCGCCGCTACCCGGAGCGGTTCTGGTTCGGCTCCAACAAGCTGCTCCAGTGTGCCCACTGCCAGGAACAGCTGTGCCGGTATAAATTTCCGCGTTCTCCCCGCTTTCGCGGGTAAACAATAAGGTGGAACAGCGTTGGCTGTTCCACCTTATTGTTTTCACAATCGGATGGGTACCGACTTTCCCATAGTCAGCGACTGGGGCGTAACGGCACAGTCCATGGCCAGGATTTCCACCCCTGCCTGGGCCGCCCGGCGCAGGGCCTGCCCAAACTCGGGATGGGTCTCATCGTTGGGGGCAAACCAGCGCACGTTTTCCATTTGGATAACAAAGCACACCGCCGCCTCGTAGCCCGCCTCCCGGGCCTTCGCCAGCTCGTCCAGATGCTTCACCCCGCGCAGGGTGGGGGCGTCAGGGAAGCGGACCACGCCGTCTTCCTCCAGGGTGACCCCCTTTACCTCCACAAAACCTCGGCTTTTTGATGACTCCCAGTAAAAATCAAACCGGGAACTCCCATATGTAGTCTCTGGCCGCAGCGACGTCAGCCCCTCCCGGAAGCCCCCTGCCGCTGCCCACTCCCCAAACACCTTGTTGGGGGCCTGGGCGTCCATGTTGATAAGCCGGTCCCCTTTCTCCACCGCAATGAGGTCAAATTTGGTCTTGCGGGACGGATTTGGGCTCTCCTCCAGCCAGACGGTGGCTCCGGGTACCAGTAGTTCCCGGCAGCGCCCGGTATTTTTTACGTGGCAAACAAGCTCCTCGCCCTCCGCTTCCACCCGGGCTACAAAGCGGTTGGGCCGGGAGAGAAAGCGGGCCGGGAGGATTTTACCATACTGCATCTTGTGTTCCTCCGCCGTTTTCTGGTATGATATAAGATAAGCGTCCGGTCAAAGCGAGGGCCGGACCCAAATTGAGTATAACCCAGGACCGCCGCCGGGGCAAGTCCCCGGGAACGGTCGGGATAGGAGGAAGCTGTATTATGCCCGAAGCAAAAAAGCCTGCCATCGATCTGCAGAAGATTTCCAACCCCCAGCTTGTGGAGGCTCTGGCCACCCTCCACAAAGAGAATACCCCCCTCAATCAGGGTAAGGTGCTGGACCTGGTGCTCCACCACGCATCCTTCCTGGCCCCGGTGATTTTGGCTCCTGTGCCCAAGGGAAGCAATGTGCCTCCCCAGCTCCAGGGCAAGACCGCCATCCAGTTCCAGCTCATCACCACCAAGGACGGCCGCCCCTTCTTCCCCGCCTTTACCGACTGGGAGGAGCTGCGCAAGTTCAGCAAGCTCAAGGAGCAGCGGGTGGTCATGCTCCGCTTTGATAACTACGCCGAGATGGTCCTTAAGGACGACCGCACCGCCGGCATGGTGATCAATCCTCTGGGCCTGAGCCTCACCCTGGACCGCAAGAGCCTGGAGAACATGGCCAAGAAGAAGGCCGAGCTGGCCCGCGGCTATGCCGAGGAGCAGGTGGAGAAGGACACCCAGGTGATGGTGGGCGACCCGGAGGAGGAGCCTGAGGAGCTGCTGGACGCGGTGTGCGAGCTGGCCGAGAAGCGGGAAGAGATCCAGCGCCTGTGGCTGCGGGAGATGGTGCGCCAGGACGGCATGAAGCGCTATATCATCGTGGTGGACCACACCGGCGAGCAGGCTGAGGTCTTCCAGGCCATTGCCCAGGCCGCCGCGCCCCACTTCGGCAAGCTGCCGGTGGATATGATCCCCTACGGCACCGGCTTTGCCGACGCCGCCACCGAGGACGCCATGCCCTTCTACGTCCGGGGAGAATAAAAAAGGACCGCAAGTGCGGTCCAGAGAATGTTACAGGGCGCCCAGCTCCCGGATGGTGTCCTGAATGGTCTTTTGGGGCAGATAGACGGCCGCCATTTCGCTCAGCTGAGCCAGCGTGAGAGAGCCGGCCGCCTTGGCCATGGGGTGCTTGAGATAGGGGCCGAACCGGCGCTGAAGCACTGCCTTGGCCTTGGGGTCGGCCATGAGCTGGGAGAGCGTGATCTGATTGCGCTTGAGATCCATATATGTTCACCTCTTCCTCATCTTATGCGCCCCGGGGAAAAAGGTTCGTCGCTTGTTAGCAAGGAGGTCCATCATGGGACGCAAGAAAAAATCCAACTTTTTGGTCTCCGCCCACCGCACCCTGCGAAAAAAGAGTGTGGTGGCCGCAGTGTACATCGTGCTGCGGCTGCTGGTGATTCTGGTAATGGTGGCACAGTTCTTCAACGGCAACTTTGAAAACGTCTTTCTGTGTATACTGACGCTGATTCTCTTTCTGCTGCCCACCATTTTTGAAAAGAGCCTGCAAATTGACCTGCCCAACGCGTTGGAGATCATTATTTTGCTGTTTATCTTCGCCGCGGAAATTTTGGGCGAGATCCGGGCCTTTTACACCACCTTCGCCTACTGGGACACCATGCTGCACACCATCAACGGCTTCCTGTGCGCCGCCATCGGCTTCTCCCTGGTGGATATGTGCAACCGCCACAAGCGGGTCTCTCTGTCCCTCTCTCCGGTGTACATGGCCATCGTGGCCTTCTGCTTCTCCATGACCATCGGCGTGCTGTGGGAGTTTTTTGAGTGTACCATGGACCAGTTCTTCCTGCTGGACATGCAGAAGGACACGGTGGTGAACGTTATCGCCTCAGTGAACCTGGACCCCACCGGCGGCAACACCCCGGTGGCCATCAAGGGCATTACCGATGTGATCGTGGTGTGCGGGGATGAGCAGATCCCTCTGGGTGTGGGAGGCTATCTGGATATCGGCATCCTGGACACCATGAA
Source organism: Flintibacter sp. (assembly GCF_046973065.1). Classification (NCBI taxonomy): domain Bacteria; kingdom Bacillati; phylum Bacillota; class Clostridia; order Eubacteriales; genus Flintibacter; species Flintibacter sp. The sequence goes on from NZ_JBKVXZ010000035.1 coordinate 21,225, forward strand.
GGACCTGTGGGTCAACTTCATCGGCGCGGTGGTCTTTTCCATTCTGGGCTATTTTTACGTAAAGAGCCGGGGCAAGGGCTGGTTTGCCCGCAACTTTATCCCCCAGGTGCTGCCCGAGGACGAAACTTCCAACCCTCAGGAATAACCCGCGGAAAAGAGTGCATACTAACCTCATCCACTGTGAGGAGGTTTTATAACAATGGATCAGAACAACAATCACATTCACTGCACCGTGGACAGCTGTGTCCACCATTCCCCCCAGAACGCCTGCTCTCTCAACCAGATCCGCGTGGGCTGCTGTGAGGGCAACCCCACCAGCTGCAAGGGCACCGAGTGCGACTCCTTCCAGCTGAAGTAAAAACCCATAAAAAAGGGCCCGTCCAATCGGACGGGCCTTTTTATGTTGTTTACGCCAGATGCAGGCCGTAGAATCCAACCAGAGACAGGGCCATAAGCCCCGCGGTGATGAGCTCCAGCGGTGCGCCCCGGAAGCTCTTGGGACAGCCGTCTACGTTCAGGTCCAGACGCAGTCCGGCAAAGCTGATCAGGGCGATGGTGGCGCCCAGACCGCCAAACAGGGCGAAGAGCAGAGCGGCGCCCAGGTTGTACCCCCGCTGGGAGATAATGAGGGCCGCGCCCATGGCGGCGCAGTTGGAGGTGATGGAGGACAGGCTCTCATCCAGGCGGCGGGACAGCTCGGGCACGCAGGAGTGCAGGAAGCTGCGCAGAGCCCACACCACCAGCGGGCCTACCAGAGCAAACACCAGGGTCTGGTAGTAGTCCAGAGCAAAGTGGTACAGCAGCTGGTCGGCCACCCAGGTGACCAGGGCGGTGAGGGTCATCACCGCCGTCAGGGCCGCGCCGGTGCGGCCCGCCTCCAGGGGGTGGTCAAAGGCCTGGGTGCGGGTTCCAATGCCCAGACAGTTGACCAGAATAAAGTTTTCCGACAGCAGGGCGGCCAGAGCCACCCCTGCCAGGTATACAGCGGTCATAGGACTGCCTCCTTCCATTTCCGGGGGAATAAGGACTTACACTTCGCCGTCCACATATTCCACACCCTCCGTATCCAGATTGGCCACAATGGACAGGGCCTGGTTGACGCAGTCGGTGACCGCGTTGCAGGTGGCGGTGGCGCCGGAGATGGTATCTACGGCGTTGCTGCCCGAGGAGCGGATGGTGCCCGACTTGCCCTTGTACTGATCCAGATAGTCGCTCTCCAGGGCCTGAGTACCGGTGCTGAGGGTCTCGTTGTGGCTGGTGATGGCCACGCCGGTGACCTCGCCGTTGGTGTTCACGCCCACCACCGCGGTCATCAGACCGCCGAAGCCGTGGGCCTGGACCTCCACGCAGTAGCCCACCAGGCCGTCATTGTTGTAGCCGGCGGTGATGCTCAGGGCGCCGGAGGCGCGGAAGGGAGTTTCCGTGCGGGTGGTGGCCTGGGGCATCACCTGGGACAGCAGCTCCTGCTGGAGCTTGGTCTCGGTGCGCACGGTGGCAAAGTCGGTGAGCTGGTGTACCCCAAAGACCATGCCGGCCATCAGGGCCACGGCCACAGCCAGCACGCCCCACTGGCGCACCTTCAGGCGCAGCTCGTCCAGGTACCCTTCGCCGGGCATGGTGCCCTCTCCCGCCCGGGAGAGCAGCCGCAGCTGGGGCTTGACAAATTTGATCTCGGCCAGGCTGGCACGCACCTGGGTGATCTGTTCCCGGGTGGCGGCAAACCGGCCCACGCCAAAGCGCCGGGGCATGCCGGTGCGGTCCAGCAGCCATACGCAGCAGTTCATGGTGAGGATGGCCCAGCCCACTCCGTCAGGATAGGAGCCAAAGTAGCGCAGCAGCACGGTGAGAAGGCCGCACCCCACGCCAAACAGGACCTGGCCGCGGGGGGGGACGGGGGTGGTGGAGTAGTCAGAGGCCATAAAGATGGCGCCCAGCATCAGCCCGCCGCTGAAGAGCTGGGCCAGCATCCAGGCCACACGGCCGCCGTCTCCCTGGGGAAACAGGAAGGTGAGCAGAGCCACGGTGGCAAGGAAGGCCAGAGGCGCCCGGGGCTGGATGACCCGGCGGGCCACTAAGTAAAGGCCGCCCAGAATCAGCATCATCACCGCCACGCTGCCCATGGCGCCTCCGTGCTGGCCCATCAGCAGCTGACCCACGCTCTGGGGGGGCAGCTGGCCGTTGTGGAGGTAGGACATGGGGGTGGCGGAGGTCACCGCGTCGGCGGTGGACAGCAGGCCGGGGTGCTGGAAGGCGTCCACCCAGTTGGTCATGATACCGGGGAAGGTGGTCAGCAGCATCCGCCCGGCCAGGGCGGGGTTCATGAAGTTGCGGCCCAGGCCGCCGTAGAGCTGCTTGACCACTACAATGGCAAACACGCCGCCCAGCACCGGCGCCCAGTAGGGAGCGGTGACAGGCAGAGTCATGGCCAGCAGCAGTCCGGTGACGCAGGCGGACAGGTCCTGGGTAGTGTCGGGGAGCTTCCGCAGACGGCGGTAGACGTACTCAGATACCACGCAGGTGATGACGCTCACCGCCGTCAGAGCCAGTACCCGGATGCCGAACAGGTATACCGCCATGCCCAGGGCGGGCAGCAGGGCCACGATCACGTCCAGCATGGTGCTGGAGATGCTGGACACCTGAGCGATCTGGGGAGGCTGGCGGCGGATGACAGGTCTGGAATCAGTCATGGGATGCACCTTCTTTCTTGGCCTGGCGCATCAGGTCCATCAGGGGAATGTGGGAGGGGCAGATGTAGGAGCAGCACCCGCAGTCCATACAGTCCTCCAGGTGCAGGTTGTCCAGCAGCTCCTTCTCCCCCAGGCGCATGGCCCGGTAGACCAGAACGGGGTTTAAGTCCATGGGACAGGCGGAGACGCAGTGGCCGCACTTGACGCACACCATCTCCGGCTGGTTGACGTTGTGTTCCTGGGCCGTGAGGCACAGCAGGGCGTTGGTATTCTTCACCACCGGGGCATCCAGGTTTTCCTGGATCATGCCATTCATGGGGCCGCCGGTAAGGGTGATGGCCGCCTCCTCCCGCAGGCCGCCCGCCGCCTGGAGCAGGCAGCGCAGCGGGGTACCGATGGGTACCCACAGGTTTCGGGGCCGGGCCACCGCGCCGCCGCTGACGGTCACCGCCCGGTGGGTCAGAGGCTCGCCGGTGAGCAGGGCGTGGCGGATGGCGTACACGGTGGCTACGTTAAAGACCGCGCAGCCCACATCCAGGGCGGACTGTCCCGGAGACACCTCCCGGCCGGTGACGGCGCGGATGAGCTGCTTTTCCATCCCTAAGGGGTAGCGGGTTTGGATGGTGACCAGTTCCACCTCCCGCTTTTTCCGGCGCAGGCGGCGCTCCAGAAATTCCACGGCGTTGAGCTTGTCTCCCGCCACCACCAGGATGGCCTTCTCGGCCCGCACCAGGCGGCTGAGCATCTGCACAGCCTGGAGGATCTGGTCGCCCTTCTCCAGCAGCAGGCGGTGGTCGGCGGTGAGGTAGGGTTCGCACTCGGCGGCGTTGACAATGAGGACCTCCGTCTTGCCCACCGCCTGGCGGATGCGCAGGTGGGTGGGGCTGGCGCCGCCGCCCAGGCTGGTGATGCCCGCCTGGCAGATGCGCTGGAGAGCCTCCTCCCGGTTCATCCGCTCCCAGTCCATGGGCAGGGGCAGGTCGGGATAGGGGGTGTTCTTGAAGTCATTTTCAATGACTACCGCGTCCCACTTGCCTCCCCAGGGGTGGGGACGGGGCTCAATGGCCTTCACCCGCCCGGACACGCTGGCGTGGACGTATACCCCGTCGCCGGTGGGCTTGGCGATGACCTGGCCCACAGTGACCAGGTCGCCTTTTTTCACCACCGGCTCCGCGCCGCCCTCCGCGCACATCACCAGAGGGATGACCACCTCTTTGGGCGGCTCCTCCAGGGGCACGATGGGCTTGCGCCGGGTGCTTTCCTTATGGGAGGTGGGGTGTACCCCGCCTAAAAATCGAGTTCTCATAGCTTGCCTCCATAGCCCCGCAAGGGGCGAGTCTGGCGTATCGTTATTGAGGGAACCACTGCTCCAGGATCTGGGCCACGCCGTTCTCCCGGTTGGAGGGGGCGACGAGGTCAGCGCACTGGAGCACATCCGGAGCGGCGTTGGCCATGGCCACGCCCACTCCGGCCTTCTGGATCATAGTCAGGTCGTTGGTACCGTCGCCAAAGGCCGCGGCCTCCAGCAGGTCCAGTCCCAGATGGCGGCACAGGGCCTCCAGCGCGTCCCCCTTGGTGGCTCCGGGTGCGTTGAGCTCCAGATTGGTGGGCAGGGAGATGGACTGGATGAGCTGGGGGAACTGCTCCGAGAGGAGCTTCATGGCCTGGGGCCGCAGCGCCAGGTCGGGGAAAAAGGACTGCATCTTCTGCACCGTGTCGCCGCCCTGGGCCATGGCGGCGGGCAGATCGTCCACCGGCAGGCGGTTGGGACCGATGATCATGCGCACCACCGGGTCGGGGATATAGTGCTCCAGGTGGTCCAGGAACTTTCGGGGCATGATGCCCTTGTCGTTCTGGTAGCAGTCCACGGTGCAGCCCAGACCCTCCAGCAGGCGGTAGACCGCCTGGGCGGTGTCCAGGGGGATTTCGGCCCGGTAGAGGACCGTGTCGGTTTCCCGGTCATACACCTTGGCCCCGTTCATCAAAATAAAGTAGCGCAGGAAGGGCAGCTCCTTCAAAAAGTCGGGCACGCCCCCGAAAAACCGGCCGGTGGCGATGACCACCTGGGCGCCGGACGCAGCGGAGCGCTCCAGGGCGGCGCGGCTGCGGGGGGTGAGATGCTTTTTCTCGTCGAGCAGGGTGCCGTCCAGGTCGGCGAGGATCAACTTGGGCGCCATGGCTTAAAACCTCGCGCCGCCGAACTCGGCCAGCTTCAGGTTCTTGTTCCGGTCCTGCACCCACTGGATGGACCACTGGGAGGCGAACAGCAGCAGCTGGTTGCCCTTGTAGTCCTCCACCAGCTTGGCGTCGTTGGGCAGCAGCAGGTCCTCCTCCTTGAGGGGCTGGGCGTCCTCGTCCTCCTTCACGATCCAACGCAGGTACTCGTAGGGCAGGCCCTCCTTGTACAGCTCCACGTTGTACTCGCTGCGCAGGCGGTACTCCAGCACGTCAAACTGCAGGGTGCCCACCACGCCCACAATGACCTCCTCCATGCCGGTGTAGGGGGTCTTGAAGATCTGGATAGCGCCCTCCTGGGCGATCTGCTCCACGCCCTTGAGGAACTGCTTGCGCTTCATGGTGTCGATGGAGCGGATGCGCTGGAAGTGCTCGGGAGCAAAGGTGGGGATGGGGTCGAACTTGAACTTCTTGCTGGGGGAGCACAGGGTATCGCCGATGGAGAAGATGCCCGGGTCAAACACGCCGATGATGTCGCCGGCGTAGGCCTCCTCGATGATCTCCCGCTCGGCCGCCATGAGCTGCTGGGGCCGGGACAGGCGGAGCTTCTTGCCGCCCTGGACGTGGTACACCTCCTTATCCGCGTCGAAGCGGCCGGAGACGATGCGCATAAAGGCGATGCGGTCCCGGTGGGCCTTGTTCATGTTGGCCTGGATCTTGAACACGAAGGCGGAGAAGTCGTCGTCCAGGGAGTCCACCACCAGCTCGCCCGCCCGCCGGGGCAGGGGGGCGGTGGTCATCTGGAGGAAGTGCTCCAGAAAGGGCTCCACGCCGAAGTTGGTGAGGGCGGAGCCGAAAAACACCGGGGAGAGCTTGCCGTGGCGCACCCGGTCCAGATCAAACGCGGCGGCCGCGCCGTCCAGCAGCTCGATCTCGTCGGTGAGCTGCTGGTGGAGCCGCTCGCCGATCAGTCCGTCCAGGTTGGGATCGCCCAGCTCCACCTCGGTGGCGGTGGCCGCCTTGGCTCCGCCGTTGGAGGTGAAGTGGATAATCTTGCGGCTGCCCCGGTCATATACGCCCTGGAAGTCCTTGCCGCAGCCGATGGGCCAGTTCACCGGGTAGGTCTCGATGCCCAGCTCCTTCTCCAGCTCCTCCAGCAGCTCGAAGGAGTCCCGCGCCTCCCGATCCATCTTGTTGATAAAGGTGAAGATGGGGATGTCCCGCATGGCGCACACCTTGAACAGCTTGCGGGTCTGGGCCTCCACGCCCTTGGCCGCATCAATGACCATCACCGCGCTGTCCGCGGCCATGAGGGTGCGGTAGGTGTCCTCGGAGAAGTCCTGGTGGCCGGGGGTGTCCAGAATGTTGATGCAGAAGCCCTCGTACTGGAACTGCATCACGGAAGAGGTGACGGAAATACCGCGCTGCTTCTCGATCTCCATCCAGTCGGAGGTGGCGGCGCGGGTGTTCTTCTTGCCCTTGACCTGGCCGGCCTGGGCGATGGCTCCGCCGTAGAGGAGGAACTTCTCGGTGAGGGTGGTCTTACCGGCGTCAGGGTGAGAAATGATAGCAAAGGTTCTTCTGCGCTTGATTTCAGACTCGTATTGTGACATATCAAAACCTCCGATGGAAGGAATGGGGGAAAACCTGCATATAAACAAGTTATTTTACCATATTCCGCACCTTCACACAAGGGGGCGGAAATACAAAAAAGCCTGAAACAGCGGGGCTGTTCCAGGCATTTTTTCAAAAATCGTTATTTTTCCGCCCAGTTTCCGGTGGCCTCGGCGGTGAGATAGGCGTTGATGAAGCCGTCCAGCTCACCGTCCATCACGGCGCCGATGTTGCTGGTCTCGTAGGCGGTGCGGTTGTCCTTCACCAGCTGATAGGGCATGAAGACATAGGAGCGGATCTGGCTGCCCCACTCGATCTTCAGCTGCACGCCCTTCAGGTCGGAGATCTTCTCCGCCTTCTCCTGCATCTGCAGTTCCACCAGCTTGGCACGCAGCATCTTCATACAGTTGTCCTTGTTCTGGAACTGGGAGCGCTCCTGCTGGGAGGCGACCACGATGCCGGTGGGCTTATGGATCAGACGTACGGCGGAGGAGGTCTTGTTAACGTGCTGGCCGCCGGCGCCGCTGGCGCGGTAGACCTGCATCTCGATGTCCTCAGGGCGGATCTCCACCTCCACGTCCTCGGGCAGGTCGGGCATGACCTCCACGGAAGCGAAGGAGGTCTGGCGGCGGGCGTTGGCGTCAAAGGGAGACACGCGAACCAGACGGTGCACGCCGTGCTCACCCCGCAGGTAGCCGTAGGCGTTCTCGCCCTCGATCATAATGGTGGCCGACTTGATGCCCGCCTCGTCGCCGTCCTGATAGTCCATGATCTGGTAGGTAAAGCCGTGGCGCTCGGTCCAGCGGGTGTACATACGGTAGAGCATCTGGGCCCAGTCCTGGGCCTCGGTGCCGCCGGCGCCGGGGTGGATGGTCAGGATGACGTTGGAGCTGTCGTACTCGCCGGTGAGCAGGGTCTGCAGCCGGGCCTCCTCCATCTCCTCTTCCAGGGCGGCGTAGCCCTCTTCTAGCTCGGGGACCAGAGACTCGTCCTCAAACTCGTTGCCCATCTCGCACAGGGCCATCAGGTCGTCCCAGTGCTGCTTGCGCTTATGGTGCTTGTCCACCTTGGTCTGGAGGGTCTTGATGCGCTGTTGCACCTTCTGGGCCTTCTCCAGGTTGTTCCAGAATCCGTCGGCGGCCGACTCGGCCTGGAGCATATCCAGCTCCCGCTCGGCGCTCTCCAGGTCCAGGGCCTGGCCCAGCTTCTCCAAGGTGGGGGCCAGATTGTTCAGCTTGACTTTGTACTCGTCGAATTGAAGCATAGGGTCCTCACTCTCTTTAACAAAAATAAACTTCCCGGTGGGGAAACATGAAAATTCAGCTAAAATATTATATCTGACGCGGGAAGAAAAGTAAACCCCCGCAGGAAAAATTGGGGATTTTCATAATGGAGAGAATGGAAAAGGCCCTCCTGCAAGGAGTTCCGACGCCCGGTGGCGGCGGAATAAATTGAAATTGGTTTTTTCCGGGGACCGGCGCCTCGGAAAAAACACTTCTCGCGCAAGTTTGGCCGACTTTTCCATGAGAAATTGAGGCCGAACTTGCGTGCAATCCTGATTCAAACAAGGCGCTTTGCGGCTTGTTTGAGGAAAAGGCGGTCTCCGTATAGGAGACCGCCCTCAGCGATCGCTGATGAGCCACACCTCGCCCTGGAAAATCAGGTCATCCAGATCCTTGGGCGCGGGGACGGGGATCTGAGGATAGGGATGAGTATTATACATGGCGGTTTCTTCCATTTTTGTTCGCCTCCTTGGGTAACGTTGTCCGGCGCTTGCCGGCATACAGACCAGTATATGCCGGGCAGGGCGCAATATGTGCCGGATTTTGTACACCCAAGGAACTAAAATTTTCCAGCGCTTAAATTGCAATTCAGGGGTCAGCGTGGGATTGGATGCTGTGGACCTCGCCTTGATGGGTCACGATGCTCTGGTGTCGCTCGCAGTTTATTTGATCCCCAACATGAACCCGGTCGTAGTCCTCTTGGCTGCAGGACAGCGTAAATTGCTGCTGTGTGGCCTCCTCAATGACGATATAGTTTTCTGTTCCGGATTCAAACTTATCCATGACTGTGACCTCTCCCGCCATTGCATAGTAGCTGGCTTGGACCTGGTGCACCCGATAGGCAGCATAGCACCCGCCGACCACCACCACAAGCGCGGCGGCCAAAAGAAGTTTTTTATATAATTTCATTGCCATGACTCCTTTCCATGAGAATCGATCCCTTTGTACCCTACTATTTGGTTAGACGCAAAAGAATCCGGTTGGTTTTTTCAATCTGCAATTTTGCGCAAAAAGAAAGGAAACCGGAATGTTCCAGTTTCCTTTTTAAAAAATGCGGGGCTTTGAAGCCCCGCATATGGTATAATCTCTATGTTGTGATGGGCAGATGTCAGGGCACAAAGCGGTAGCCCAGCCCCCGCACCGTGCGGATGTGGACGGGATGCTGGCGGTCGGGTTCGATCTTGCCCCGCAGGCGGTTGATGTAGACCATGATGGCGTTGTCATCCACCGCCACCGCCGTGCCCCACACCCGCTCGTAGAGCATGTCCTTAGTGAATACCTGGTTGGGGTGCTGGAGGAACAAAAGCAGCAGGGCGCCCTCCCGGGAGGACAGGTCCAATACCTCCTCCCCCTTGAAAAAGCGCATAGTGGCGCCGTCATAGCGGAAGGGGCCGCAGCGCAGCTGCTGGGAAGCGGCAGAGGAAAATTCCCGGCTGCGCCGCAGCAGAGCCTTCACCTTGGCTCCCAGCACCACCGGGCGGAAGGGCTTTGTGACATAGTCGTCTGCTCCCAGGGACAGTCCGTAGAGGGAGTCGTAGTCCTCGTTGCGGCCGCTGATGATGATGACCGGGGTCTTGATCCCCCGCTCCCGCAGCCGGCGCAGCACCTCAAAGCCCTCCATGTCCCACAGATTTACGTCCAGCAGAATGATGTCAAAGGTGCGTGTCTCCAGGGCCTGGAGAGCCTGTTCTCCGCTGCCCACCGCCTGGGAATCCATGTCGTTGCTGCGCATCACCTTTTCCAGCAGTTTGCAGATGGCCGGGTCGTCGTCCACAATGAGCACCTGATCCGCCATGTCCTGTCCCCCTTCCAGGCACCTGAGCAAACTGCACAAACGCCCTGTGATTTTTTCTGGAATTATTATAATATCAGGGGGGAAACAAGTCAATTCCCTGGAGAAAGGAAGCCGCTATGAGAGAGAAGAAGCGCAGCCGTCCGGAGATGCGGCCGGTGATGCTGGGTACCGCGGTGGTACTGGTGCTGTTTCTGGCCGGACTGCTGTATCTGGGCGTGGCCACCTGGCTGCAATACAAAAACAGCATCATCGACAAGCAGAAGGAGCAGATGCTGCTTATCACCCAGGCCATCAGTGAAAACCTGGAGCAGTATATCCAGGAGGCCCAGGCGGATTTGGAGAGCCTTTCCCTTGCGGCGGAGAAGCTGGATGACCCCGACCTGGCCGCGGGAGCCAGAGAGCAGCTAAAGACCTATGCCGACAGCCATGAGGGAGCGGTATATGATGTGGTAGTGCTGGGGAAGGATGGCCAGATCACCTTCCGCATCCGGGACAGCCAGGTAGCCCAGGTGTTTGGTTCTACCACCCAGGAGGGCCAGCAGGTGGCCCAGGTGCAGATGGAGGATAAAACGTTGTGCCTGATGCTGGGAGGCCAGCTGTCCCAGGGCGGTCGGCTGTGCCTGCTGATAGACCTGGGGAACTACTATGAAAAGCAGATCGCCCAGCTCCATGTGGGCACCAACGGCTATGTGCTGGTGAAAAACTCCGACGGCGTGATCCTCATGCACCCGGAGGAGAGCCAGCTGGGTATCAATGTCATCTCCGGCCGGGAGGAGCTCTACCCCGGTGTGGACCTCACCAGCCTCAACCAGCTGGTGGAGGCCCAGAACCAGGGGGGCGAGGGGGTCATGGAGTACGAGTCCTACTGGTGGATGGACCCCGACCTGCCCATGGTGCGCAAGGTGGCCGCCTGGTCGCCGGTGCATGTGGGGGACGACTTTCTGGTGGTCAGCGCGGTGATGGATTACAGCGACATGTACGCCCCGGTGGCCCAGGGCTTTATCCGCCTGGCCCTGGTGTTTCTGGCTTTGACGGTGTGCGTCACCGCCATGGTCCTCTATTTGGGCAAGCTGATGCTGGACCGGCAGCGCAGCCAAGCGGAGATTTCCGACCTGCGGGAGATCAATCAGGCCCTGGAGGAGCTGCACCGCAGCGAACAGGCCATTGCTCACCAGCAGCGCCTTCAAATCATGGGCACCATGACCGGAGGTATCGCCCATGAGTTCAACAACCTGCTCACCCCTATTTTGGGCCACGCGGAGCTGATGCTGCTGGACCTGCCCGAGGACTCCGAGCTTTACGACAGCGCCCAGGAGATCGCCCAGGCCGCCGGACACTGTAAGGAGATCATCCAGCAGCTGTCCGCCCTGAGCCGAAAGAATGTGGAGACCGTCTACAAGCGCCCGGACGCCGGAGAGGCCTTTGGCCGGGTGATGCTCAATATGGCGGTCAACGCTGTCCATGCCATTGGACAAAAAGAGGGACATATCGCCATCACCGGACGGGCCTTGGGCAAGGAGGAACTGGAGGAGCGGGGCCTGACACCCCCCTCCCGGCTGTGGGAGCGGTATCTGTGCCTGGATATCCGGGACGACGGCTGCGGCATGAGCAGCGCCACCCTCGCCCAAATCTTCGACCCCTTCTTTACCACAAAAAAGGCGGGACAGGGCACCGGACTGGGCCTGTCTCTGGCTGACCAGATCATCCGCTCCCACAAGGGCAGTATCACCGCTGAGAGCCAGGTGGGCCAGGGCAGCGTCTTCCACATCCTGCTGCCGGTGGCCCAGGCGGAGAGCATCCCCTCCCCCGCTCTGGACGGGGAGCAGCCCACCATCCTGCTGGTAGGGAGCAGCGCCAAGGTGCTCCAAATGCTCTCCGACAGTTTTCGGGCCATGGACGTTCCGGTGGAAACCGCCCGGGACTGGGATGAGGCCGCCGCTGTGCTGGAGCGGGGCGCGGTAGACGTGCTGGCGGCGGACGGCGGCCTGGAGGAGGAGCGGGCTCTGGACTTCTGTCTGTCCTTCCAGGGCAAGTACCCCCGGCTGATGAAGCTCCTGCTGGTGGAGCGTCCCACCCGGGAGGTGCTGGAGGCCAAAAACCGGGGGCTGATCCAAGGCTGGCTGGAAAAGCCGGTGTCGGCGCAGGCCATTCTGGAGGAGGCACACCGGCTCCTGGGGGAGCAGGCAGCCGGCGCAACCACACTTTAAAAGATGTTTTTCTGGGCTGGGGACCTCCCCAGCCCATTTTTTGACCCTTTCTTAACAAACTGTAAGGCCAGCCTTACAGGACTGTAAGCGGAATGCGTGGATGGTGTAAGCTTTCCTCCCTATAATAAAAATCACCAAAACCAAGCGGGAGAAGAAAGAAAAATGAGGAGGAAGTTACAATGAATGAAACCATGCTGGCGCTGTTGGGCTTTGCTACCGTCATCGCCATCATCGTCCTGCTGCTGCGGAATGTCACCGTACCGGCTCTGGCCTTTGTAGGCGTATCCACCGTGACTACCGCGATTCTGGTACTTACCGGAACCTTTACCATCAAAGAGATGGGTGACTTTATTGCCGCAGGCGTCGCTGACGTCCACTCCACGGCTGCCCTGTTCATCTTCTCGGTGCTGTTTTTCGGCATCATGAATGATGTGGGCCTGTTTGACCGGATCATCAATGCCCTGATGAAGAAGGTAGGCACCAATGTGGTAGGCGTGGCCGTGATGACCTGCATCATCGCCATGATCGGCCACCTGGACGGCGGCGGAGCCTCCACCTTCCTGATCACCATCCCCGCCATGCTTCCCGTGTACAAGCGCCTGAAGATGCGCCCCACCACTCTGCTGCTCATCTGCGTGACCGCCATGGGCGTTATGAACCTGCTGCCCTGGGGCGGCCCCACCATGCGCTCCGCCTCCGTGCTGGGCATTGAGGCCAATGACCTGTGGATCCAGCTGATGCCCATGCAGGCGGTTGGTATCGTCATCGCTCTTGTGACCGCTTTTGTCTGGGGCAACATTGAAAAGCGCCGGGGCGCCGGTGTCAACAGCACTCTGGTTATTGACTACGGCGACAGCGACGATACCGGCGTCAGCCAGGAGCAGAAAAACGAGCTGGCCCGTCCCCAGTTCTTCTGGGTCAACCTGATCCTGACCCTGGTGGTCATTCTGGCCCTGGTGTTTGTCAAGATCCCCTCCTACTGCACCTTTATGATCGGCTGCGTCATCGCTCTGTTTGTCAACTACCCCGGCGCCAAGATGCAGAATAAGATCATCAAGTCCCACTCTTCCACCGGTCTGATGATGGCCTCCACCATTCTGGCCGCCGGCGTGTTCCTGGGCGTGCTGGAGCAGAGCGGCATCATGAACCACATGGCCAATGTGCTGGCCTCTTTCATCCCCACTTCCATGGGCCGCTTCCTGCCCATCATCATCGGCGTGCTGTCCGTGCCCCTCACCCTGCTGTTCTGCACCGACTCCTACTTCTACGGCCTGCTGCCCGTGCTCATCAGCGTGGGCGATGCCTTCGGTGTGGATCCCGCTCATACTGCCATCGCCATGGTGGTCTGCCGCAACTGCGCCACCTTCATCAGCCCCGTGGTGCCTGCCACCTTCCTGGGCGTTGGCCTGGCCGGTGTGGAGATCAAGGACCACATCAAAAACAGCTTCTTCTGGATCTGGGGCGTGAGCATCTGCTGCCTCATCTCCGGTCTCCTTTTGGGCGTTATCGTCCTGTAATCCCAGTCCCCCCTACATCGGAACACCGTCTCCGTCCGGAGGCGGTGTTCCCATATATCCATAGAAAGG
>NZ_JBKVXZ010000036.1:0-33849 GCF_046973065.1 Flintibacter sp.
GTTCTATGTCTTCGTGTTCCTGCTGTGCGCGGTGTACTGCGTGTGCGCCGTGCTCACCTCCGGCTTTCAGGGGGAGGGCGTGAAGGGGTACTTCGGCTTTGTGAAAAAGCAGTGCACCATCCCCTTCCTGGTCCTGGTGGCTCTGATCGCCGCCATCATCATCGGCGGCCTTACCTCTTGGGTGGTAATCCGGGCCGGAAGCTACAGCAAGCTGCTTTCCATCAAAGATGGTGATTTTGCTTCCGAGGTGGAGGAGATCTCCTACAATCAGATCCCCATGCTGGACGAAGACTCCGCCGCGCGCCTGGGCAGCCGCAAACTGGGCGAACTGGCGGATATGGTCTCCCAGTTTGAGATCCTGCCCTCCTACACCCAGATCAACTACCAGGGTCGCCCGGTGCGCGTGACTTCCCTGGCCTATGGAGATCTGGTCAAGTGGTTCACCAACCGCTCCGCGGGCCTGCCCGCTTATCTGATTATCGACATGGTGACCCAGGAGGCGGAAGTGGTCCGCCTGGACGAGGGGATGAAATATACCACCGCCGAGCATTTCGGGCGGTATCTGCCCCGCCACCTGCGGTTCCACTATCCCACATATATGTTTGCCGATCCGGTGTTTGAGATCAATGAAGAGGGCGAGCCCTACTGGGTCTGCCCCCGCATGGTGAAGACCATCGGCCTCTTCGGCGGCACGGACATCCAGGGGGCCGTTCTGGTGAACGCCGTTACCGGGGAGAGCCAGTATTATGAGGAGGTCCCCAACTGGGTGGACCACGTCTATGACGCGAATCTGATTATGGAGCAGTACGATTATTACGGAATGTACCACAACGGCTTTATCAACTCCATTTTCGGCCAGCGGGATGTGACGCACACCACAGAAGGCTACAATTATATTGCCATCGGGGATGACGTGTATATGTATACCGGTGTCACCTCTGTGACATCCGACCAGTCCAACATCGGATTCATCCTCTCCAACCAGCGGACCAAGGAGACGCACTTCTATTCTGTCGCCGGCGCCACAGAGGCGTCCGCGCAGGCCAGCGCCATGAGTCAGGTCCAGCAGATGCGTTACGTGGCCACCTTCCCGTTGCTGCTGAACATCGCCGACCAGCCCACCTACTTCATGTCCCTCAAGGGTGAAGACGGTCTGGTGAAGATGTACGCCATGGTGAACGTCCAGCAGTACAACATTGTAGAGACCGGCAGCACCGTAGCGGAGTGCGAGGCCAATTACCGCCGGGCACTGGCCGACAGCGGCCTCATCTCCGACGGGGATGCGGAGGCTGTTCCCTCTGACCAGGAGGAGATCAGCGGCGCCATCGCTGAGATCCGCACCGCTGTGCTGGACGGCAATTCCTACTACTTCCTGCGGCTGGAGGGACAGGACACCTTCTACGCCGTCAACGCCGCGGAGAACCCCCTGGCGGTGATCCTGAATGCCGGGGATCAGGTGACTATCGCCTACACCGCAGGGGAGGGCGGCGGCATTCTCTCCGGCACCTCCGTCGCCCGGGCCGGAGAGACCCCCGTGACCTTCACCCCGGAGGAGGCGCCAGCTGATGCCCCCGCCGAAACGGGCCAGCCGGCAGAAGATGCTGCCTCTTCCAATCAGCCCACCTGAAAATGCAGTCTCCCAGCAGGCCCCGCCGCAGATTGCGGCGGGGCCGCTTTCTTTTCGGTGCCTCCCTTTTTGTGGAAACTGCCGTTGACATCCCTTTTTTATCCGGATATACTGAATTTCATGAACAAAAAGGAGCGTGAAAATCCATGGACCTGACTCTGAACAATGCCGTTATGGGCGTGGAGCTGTCCGGCATCCGGCAGTTCACCTATCTGGTGCGGGATACCCCCGGCGCCTGCGCCCTGACCATCGGCGAGCCGGATCTGAACACCCCCGACGTCATCAAGGAGGCCGCCAAGGCCGCTCTGGACGCCAACGATACCCACTACCCCCCCGGCAACGGCTATCCCTACGCGCTGGAGGCCATCTCCAAATTCGAGGCTGAGGCCCATGGCCTCCACTACGCCCCCAGTGAGATCATCCTGACGGTGGGCGCCACGGAGGCGCTGTTCGCCTCCTTCTCCACCATCCTGAACCCAGGGGACGAGGTCATCATCCCCACCCCTGCCTTCGGCCTGTATGAGGCGCTGGTCCAGCTGCAGGGCGGTGTGCCCGTCTCCCTGCCCACAGAGCACAACCACTTCCAGATCGTGCCGGAGGAGCTGAAGGCCGCCATCACCGACAGGACCAAGGCCATCATCCTGACCTCCCCCAACAATCCCACCGGCTGCGTCTACACCAAGGAGACCTTGGACGCCGTCCACGCCATCCTCCAGGACAAGCCCATCTTTGTCCTGTGCGACGATGTGTACCGCACTCTGACCTACTGTGAGGACTACCACAGCTTTGCTGAGTACCAGGACATGCGGGACCGGATCATTGTGGTCCAGAGCTTCTCCAAGCCTTATGCCATGACCGGCTGGCGCCTGGGCTACTGCATGGCGGACGCCAAGCTGATGGACCGGATCCAGGTGTTCCACCAGTACTGTGTCACCTCCGTGCCCTCCTTTGTCCAGCGGGCCTGCGTCACGGCCCTGGAGACGGACACCAGCGATGTGGTGGAGATCTTCCGCAGGCGCCGGGACTACGTCTACCAGCGCCTGGTGGACATGGGCCTGGACGTGGAGAAGCCGGAGGGCGCCTTCTACATGTTTGTGGACATCCGGAAGTTCGGCATGGACTCCAACACCTTCTGCACCCGGATGCTGAAGGAGGGCCTGGTGGGCGTCATCCCCGGCATCCACTTCGGCACCGAGGGGTTCATGCGCCTGAGCTACTGCTACTCCGACGCGGACCTGAAAGAGGGATTGGACCGGATCGAGAAGTTCATCAAGAGCCTGTAAACGCGCAAGAAGAGCCGCGGGATCAAACTCCCGCGGCTCTTTTGATTGGTCAGAGCATCCAAGCCTCTCAGCCGGACTGAGCGCAAATCGCTCACTTCCGTTTCTTTTTCGCGTGGTGCATATTGTACAGGGACACGCAGATGGCGATGACACCGGCCATCAGTCCAACCCATACATTTTGCAGGCCGTGGCCCACAAGCCAGTTATACAGGAACGACAGAGGCGGAAAAGCCCCCAGGATCGTCATAATCACTCCGGCCGCACAGGCCAGTGCCACCACTTTGATTATATACAGAACATTCTTCATCTGAGCCTGCCCCCCAGTCTGTATCCGTCAGTTCCCTCCTGATTTCTGTATGGTATTATGCGCAACGGATGTTGGCAAGCGTTCCGCGGATTTTCTCTCCGGCCGTATTTCGCCTCCCCCATACACCCGGAGCACACACAGGATGGGAGATCACGATCCCCCGCCCCTTTCGCCGCCGCACATCACTTCTGCCGATTCGCCAGCTCTTTCCGGATGGCCTTGGTCAGGAGCTCCTGGCCCTCCGGCGTGCGGAGAGTATCCAGCACCGCGGTGCGCAGTGCCTCCTGGAATTTCTTGCTGGTGAGGAACGCGTCGAACATGGTGCCGCCCTCCCCGCCGGAGGACGCCGCCACCGCCGGCTTCACTGCCGCCCGCCTGGGGGCCGGAACCGGGGCGGGCTCGTCCAGAAACGCCCCGTCCATCCAGTCGGACATCTGGGTGGTGTCGTTGGTCTCTCCCCGGAGATAGAAGAGGGACACGCCGAAGTAGGACGCCAGCTTGTTCTGCTGGTCCTGGGTGGGGGTCTGGCGGCCCGTCTCAAACTTTTCAATCGCCGTGCGGGGGAAGCCCAGGGCGGCGGCAAGAGCCGGACGGCTCAGGCCCCTGGCGGTCCGCAGCTCCTCAATGCGCTGTGCCAAAGTTACCATAAAAATCTGCCTCCTTGCTGAATGTCTATTGTATCCGGTCCCCGCCGCTCTGTCAATGCGGCGGGACTTTTCTTTTGGCTGCGGCTGTGATATGATAGCGGTTCAGAGAAGGAGTTGATCCCATGGAGCAGGAGCACAAGCGCCGCCCCCGGTACAAGGGCACCCACCCCCGCACCTTTCAGGAGAAGTACAAAGAGCATGACCCGGAGAAGTACCGCTCCGATGTAGAAAAGATCATCGAGAGCGGCAAGACCCCGGCAGGGATGCACATCCCCATTCTGGTAGACGAGATCCTGGAGGTCCTTCAGATCCAGCCGGGCCAGACCGGCTACGACGCCACGCTGGGCTACGGCGGCCACACCCGCCGGATGCTGGCACAGCTCCAGGGGCAAGGACACCTATATGCCACGGACGTGGACCCCATCGAGATGGAAAAGACCCGCGCCCGGCTGGCATCTGCGGGCTTCGGGCCGGAGCTCCTCACCATCCAGCATCGGAATTTCGCCGACGTGGACCAGGTGGCTCCCGGCGTGCTCTTCGACTTCGTGCTGGCGGATTTAGGCGTCTCCTCCATGCAGATCGACGACCCGGCCCGGGGCTTTACCTTCAAGCAGGACGGTCCCCTGGACCTGCGGCTGGACCCCTCCTCCGGCGTCACCGCGGCGGAGCGGCTGCGGCAGCTGGACCAGGAGGAGCTGGAGAACCTGCTGGTGGAAAATTCCGACGAGCCCTACGCGGACCGCATCGCAAAGGCCGTCATTCAGGTGTTCCGCCGGGGCGGCACTGTGGATACCACCCGCCAGCTGTACGCCCTCATTGAGGGGGCGCTGTCTTTCCTCCCCGCCGGGGAGCGGAAGGAGGCGGTGAAGAAGTCCTGCCAGCGGACCTTCCAGGCATTGCGGATCGACGTGAACAGCGAGTTCGAGGTGCTGTACGCCTTTCTGGAAAAGCTCCCCCATGTGCTGAAGCCCGGCGGGCGGGCGGCCATCCTCACCTTTCACTCCGGGGAGGACCGGCTGGTGAAGCAGGCCTTCCGCCAGCAGTACCGGGAGGGGCTTTACAGCGACATCGCCCAGGAGGTCACCCGTCCCTCCCCTCAGGAGTGCCGCCGGAACCCCCGGGCCCACTCCACCAAGCTGCGCTGGGCTGTCCGGGCGGAGTGAATCCTGATTTTATGGAAAAGGAGTTGACATCCATGCTGCGGGATGAGACGATCCGTCGGGTGATCCAGTTCCGGGACGACCGGGAGTGGCGGCAGTTCCACACCCCCAAGGACCTGGCCATCTCCCTGTCCCTGGAGGCGGCGGAGCTGCTGGAGATATTCCAGTGGAGCGGCGCGGACCTGGAATGCCGGGACAAGCTGGGCCGCATCCGGGAGGAGCTGGCGGATGTGCTGAGCTACTGCGTCCTGATGGCCGATGTGTGCAGCCTGGATCTGGATGAGATCCTGAACGCCAAGGTGGATCAGAACGCCGCCAAGTACCCGGTGGAAAAGGCCCGGGGCAGCGCCGCCAAATACACAGAGCTGACCTAACTGTTCTCCGGATCCCGACCGCTCCGCGCCCTGCCGCACGGGGCGGTTTTTCCGCATCGACAGCTTTTCTCCGGAACGCACAAATTTCCCCGCCGAATTTTGGAAGACACTATGGTAAATGCAACTTTTCATCCCATATCTAGTGTGGTATGATAACAATGCTTACTAGATATATTACAATTGAGATTGATTCTACAAGAGAGGCGGAGAGTCCCATGAAAGTCATGAAGCGGAACGGCACGGAGGTCATCTTCGACATCACGAAGATCATCGCCGCCATCACCAAGGCCAACAACACTATCGAGGAGGACGCCCGGATGACCCCGGTCCAGATCCAGCGGATCGCGGAGTCCGTGGAACTCAGCTGTCAGAAGATGAACCGCTCCCCCTCTGTGGAGGAGATTCAGGACCTGGTGGAGTCCCAGATCATGGCTCACGGGGCCTATGAGGTGGCCAAGAACTACATCACCTACCGCTATGTCCGCTCTCTGGTCCGCAAGAGCAATACCACCGACGAGAAGATCCTCAGCCTCATCGAGTGCTGCAACGAGGAGGCCAAGCAGGAGAACTCCAACAAGAACCCGGTGGTGAACTCCACCCAGCGGGACTACGGCCAGCAGGTGGGACCTGAGCGGCGGCTGCTGCCCGCCGACATCGTGGAGGCCCATCGGGAGGGCATTATCCACTTCCATGACTCGGACTACTACGCCCAGCACATGCACAACTGTGACCTGGTGAATCTGGAGGATATGCTTCAGAACGGCACCGTCATCACGGACACCCTGATCGAGCGGCCCCACAGCTTCTCCACCGCCTGCAACATTGCCACTCAGATCATCGCTCAGGTGGCTTCCAACCAGTACGGCGGGCAGTCTATCTCCCTGGCCCATCTGGCCCCCTTCGTGGATGTGAGCCGGAAGAAGATCCGCCGGCTGGTGGAGCAGGAGATGGAGGCCCTGGGCATCCAGCCCACCCGGGAGAAGATCGAGGAGCTGGTGGAGACCCGTCTGCGGGATGAGGTCCGCCGCGGCGTCCAGACCATCCAGTACCAAGTGCTGACCCTGCTGACCACCAATGGCCAGGCCCCCTTCGTGACGGTGTTCATGTACCTGGGTGAGGCCAAGAATGAGCAGGAGAAAAAGGATCTGGCCCTCATCATTGAGGAAACCCTGGAGCAGCGCTACCAGGGCGTGAAGAACGAAAAGGGCGTGTGGATCACTCCCGCCTTCCCCAAGCTGATCTATGTGCTGGAGGAGGATAACGTCCACGAGGATTCCCCCTATTATTACCTGACCAAGCTGGCGGCCAAGTGCACCGCCCGCCGGATGGTGCCCGACTACATCTCTGCCAAGAAAATGCTGGAGCTGAAGGGCGATGTGTATACCTGCATGGGCTGCCGCTCCTTCCTGACGCCGGACCGCTTCACAGATGCCGGCATCGGCAACATCGCAAACGCCGGCAATTATGAGCCTGGCAAGCACAAGTACTACGGCCGCTTCAATCAGGGCGTGGTGACCATCAACCTCCCTGACGTGGCTCTGTCCTCCGGCGGCGACCTGGACAAGTTCTGGAAGATCTTTGACGAACGGCTGGAGCTGTGCCACCGTGCCCTGATGTGCCGGCACAACCGGCTGAAGGGCACTCTCTCCGACGTGGCCCCGATTCTGTGGCAGTACGGCGCCTGCGCCCGGCTGAAGAAGGGCGAGACCATCGACAAGCTGCTCTACCACGGCTACTCCACCATCTCCCTGGGCTACGCCGGCCTCTACGAGTGCGTGAAGTACATGACCGGCAAGAGCCATACGGACCCCTCCGCCACCCCCTTCGCCCTGCAGGTGATGCAGTACATGAACGACGCCTGCAGGAAGTGGAAGGAGGAGAGCGATATCGATTTCTCCCTCTACGGTACGCCTCTGGAGTCCACCACCTATAAATTTGCCAAGAGCCTGCAGCGCCGCTTCGGCATCATCGAGGGCGTCACTGACAAGAGCTACATCACCAACAGCTACCACGTCCATGTGACAGAAGATATCAACGCTTTCGACAAGCTGAAGTTTGAGGCCCAGTTCCAGGCCCTGTCTCCCGGCGGCGCCATCAGCTACGTGGAGGTGCCGGACATGCAGAACAACCTGGAGGCGGTGCTCCAGGTGATGAAGTTCATCTATGAAAACATCATCTACGCCGAACTGAACACCAAGTCCGACTACTGCCAAGTGTGCGGCTGGGACGGCGAGATCCAGATCGCGGAGGAGAACGGCAAGCTGATCTGGAAGTGCCCCCAGTGCGGCAACACAGACCAGGACAAGATGAATGTGGCCCGCCGGACCTGCGGCTACATCGGAACCCAGTTCTGGAACCAGGGCCGGACTCAGGAGATCCGGGACCGGGTGCTGCACCTGTAAAATATTTCGTTCAAAAGGCAAAGCCTTTTGAACGAAGAGATTGCAGTTTGTGCGCGCACTCGCTTCGCTCGCACACTTACAAACTGAGCGGTGTTTTTCCCGAGGCGCATGTCCCCGGGAAAAACGATCAAACTCAAATGGGCGCCTGCGGGCGCCCATTTTGAAGAATAGCAGGAGGACCGCCATGTACTATGGTGAGATCAAAAACTGCGACATTGCCAATGGCGAGGGAGTGCGGGTCACCCTGTTCGTCTCCGGCTGCACCAATCACTGCAAGAACTGCTTTCAGCCCCAAACCTGGGACTTCTGCTACGGCCAGCCCTTTACCACCGAGACGGAGGATTATTTGCTCTCCCTGCTCTCCCCTGTCTACATCAACGGCCTGACACTGCTGGGGGGCGAGCCCTTTGAACCGGAGAACCAGCGGGCCCTGGTGCCCTTTCTCCGGCGGGTCCGGCAGATGTATCCGGACAAGACCATCTGGGGCTTCTCCGGCTTCACCTATGAGGAGCTTACCTCGGACGGCACTCATCCCCGCTGCGAGGTGACAGACGAGATGCTCTCCCTGTTGGATGTGCTGGTGGACGGCCGCTTCGTAGAGGAGCTGAAGGACCTGACCCTCCGGTTCCGGGGCAGCTCCAACCAGCGGCTCATCGACCTGAACGCCAGCCGTCAGGCCGGTTGCCTCTGTTTCCTGCCGGACCGCCCCCGGGGCGGCCGCTGAACAGCAGCCTCCAACCGTTTTTTCAGAGGCGCCCCGCCCTTCGGTGTGGGGCGCCTCCTTCTCTTTCGGTGCCTGCCGAATTTTAAAGCAAGACCCGTAGAAATTTTGGCAGATTGCTTCTTGGCATTTGCTAGTTTGCTAACTAAAATATAATCCTGTTCAGTTGGAGGAGGTGTTTCCATGCAGCATGAGCGGTACGTCGGGTATGAGATCAAGGCACTGTCCAATCTCCTGCGCAGACGGCTTTGGGGGCCTGCCGACCATCCCCAGAGCATGCTGACGGAGATCGAGGGCGTTTTGATCGGTTATCTCTGCCACAGCCAGGGCCGGGAAATCTATCAAAAGGATCTGGAGCGCGCCCTCTGCATCCGCAGCTCCACCGCCTCCCGGCTGCTGAAGCGGCTGGAGGACGAGGGCCTCGTCCAGCGCTCTATGGGGGTCAGGGACGCCCGGATGAAGCGGATCACGCCCACACTCCGGGCGCAGGCGCTGAATCAGGAGGCAGAGCGGCGGATCGCCGCCACAGAGGCGACGCTGACCAGAGGCATCTCTCAGGAGGAGATTGACCAGTTCCTGGCCATCGCGGAAAAGCTGAAGCAAAATCTCATTTGACCAACCGGGCCCCGCCGGGAAGCGGCTCAATCGCTTCCCCCGGCACAGCAAAGACACAAGGAGGTATTCTATGAAGAAAAAAAGGAGCCTGGCCAGCTGTATTCAGGAGTTCTGGCCAGCCACCATCCTGACGCCCATCTTCGTCATCGGCGAAGTGGCGTTTGACGTGTTGATCCCCCTGATGACCGGCAAGCTGCTGGACGAGGGGGTCAAGGCCGGCAGCATGCACCATATTGCCGCCTACGGCCTCACCGTGGTGGGAATGGCTGTTCTGGCGCTGATCTGCGGCGGACTGTCCGGCCGTTTCGGCGCCAAGGCCTCTACGGGCTTCGCGCGGAATCTGCGGCGGGAGATGTATCGGAATGTCCAGAAGTTCTCCTTTGCCAACATTGACAGGTTCTCCACCAGCGGCATCATCACCCGCCTGACCACAGACGTGACCAACGTCCAGATGGCTTTTATGATGGTCATCCGTATCGCGGTCCGGTCCCCCATCATGTTGATCTGCGCCTGGGTACTCACCCTGCGCATCAACCCCAAGCTGGCACTGATCTTCCTGGTGGTCATCCCGATCCTGGGCATCGGCCTGGCGCTCATCATGACCAGGGCCCACCCCATTTTTGAACGGGTCTTCAAGCGCTATGACCACTTGAACAACGTGGTGCAGGAGAACCTGCTGGGCATCCGGGTGGTGAAGTCCTTTGTTCGGGAGGACCATGAAGTAGAGAAGTTCGGCAAGGTCTCCCAGGAGATCTACATGGACTTCTCCAAGGCGGAGCGCATCCTGGCCTTCAATATGCCTCTGATGCAGATCTGTGTGTATGCCTGCATGATCTCCGTGTCCTGGATCGGCGCCAACCTGATCGTGGGCGGCAGCATGACCACCGGCCAGCTGACCAGTATGTTCAGCTACATCATGATGATGCTGATGAGCCTGATGATGCTCTCCATGGTACTGACTATGATCATCATGGCCCGGGCCTCCGCAGAGCGGATCACAGAGATCCTGAACGAGGAGAGCGATCTGAAGAACGGCTCCCAGCCCATCGAAGAGGTCAAGGACGGCTCCGTGGTGTTTGAGAACGTCAGCTTCTCCTACGCCAAGGACCCCAGCAAGGAGTGCCTGAAGAACGTGAACCTCACGGTGAAGTCCGGTGAGACCGTAGGTATCCTGGGCGGCACCGGCACCTCCAAGACCACCCTGGTCCAGCTGATCCCCCGTCTGTACGACGCCACTGAGGGCCGCGTCCTGGTGGGCGGCGCGGACGTCCGGGACTATGATATGGACGCCCTGCGGGACCAGGTGGCCATGGTGCTGCAGAAGAACGTGCTGTTCTCCGGCACCATCAAGGATAATCTCCGCTGGGGCAAAAAGGACGCCACTGACGAGGAGATGGTCCGGATGTGCCAGCTGGCCCAGGCGGACTCCTTTATCCAGGAGTTCCCCGACAAGTACGACACCTATATCGAGCAGGGCGGCTCCAACGTCTCCGGCGGGCAGAAGCAGCGGCTTTGCATCGCCCGGGCCCTGCTGAAGCACCCCAAGATCCTGATCCTGGACGACTCCACCTCCGCCGTGGACACCAAGACCGACGCCCTGATCCGCAAGGCGTTTCTGGAGGAGATCCCGGATACCACCAAGTTCATCATCGCCCAGCGGGTCTCCTCCATTGAGGACGCCGACAAGATCCTGGTGATGGACGGCGGACAGATCGTGGCCATGGGTACCCACGACGAATTGCTGAAAACCTGTGATATCTACCGCGAGACCTATGAGTCCCAAATGAAAGGAGGCAGTGACAATGAGCAGTAAGCAGATCCGCAGCGGCGCCAAGGCGCCCGGCCATCGCCGGCACATTGTCGGCCGCCTGATGGGCTATATCAAACGGGGGTACAAGGCCCGCCTCATCATTGTTCTGGTGTGCATTCTGGTCAGTGCCATCGCCAACGTGGCGGGCTCTCTGTTTCTGGGCAGTCTGATCGACGACTATATCACCCCCCTGCTGGGTGCGGCGGATCCAGACTTTTCCGGCCCGGTGCGGGCCCTGGTGATGATGGGTTGCCTGTTCCTGGTGGGTGCCCTGTGCGCTTACGCCTATAACCGGAACATGATCGTGGTGTCTCAGGGCGTACAGAAAACCATCCGGGACGACCTGTTCGGCCACATGCAGACCCTGCCTATCAAGTATTTTGACACCCACGCCCACGGCGACGTGATGAGCGTCTACACCAACGATGTGGACACCCTGCGGCAGATGTTCGCCCAGAGCATCCCCCAGGTCATCAACTCCTCCATGACCATTCTGGTCACCTTCCTGGGTATGCTGTTCACCAACGCCCTGCTCACGGTTGTGGTCCTGGTGTGCGTCTGCTTCGCCCTGGTGGTGACACGGTTCCTGGCCGGCCGCAGCGGCCGCTACTTCCTCCGCCAGCAGAGCACCCTGGGCGCCCTCAACGGTTATATCGAGGAGATGATCAACGGTCAGAAAGTGGTCAAGGTCTTCTGCCATGAGCAGGAGGCCCAGGACGGCTTTGACCGGGTCAACGACGAAATGTTCCACAGCGCGGACAAAGCCCACACCTACGCCAGCATCCTGATGCCTATCATGGTGAACATCGGCAATGTCCAGTACGTGATCGTGGCTATGGTGGGCGGCGCTCTGGCCCTCAGCGGGGTGGACACCACCATCACCCTGGGCGTTATTGCCAGCTTCCTGCAGCTGTCCAAGAGCTTTTCCAACCCCATCAACCAGATCTCCCAGCAGTTCAACTCCATCATCATGGCCCTGGCCGGCGCGGAGCGGATCTTCGCCCTGATGGACGAGGAGCCGGAGGAGGACCACGGCACTGTGACGCTGGTAAACGTGTCCTATGACAAAGAGGGCCACCAACTGGAGGAGTCCGAGAAGCGCACCAACCTCTGGGCCTGGAGGGTCCCCCACAGCACTGACATGGTGATGGTCCCTGTGCGGGAAGAGGCGGACGGCTCCTTCACGGAGCTGAAGGCCCCCGAAGCTGGAAAAGACGAGGCCTGGGCCTGGAAATACCAGGGGCACGGCAAGGCCTTCTACCGCCCCATCCTGGGCCCGGTCCGGAATGTCGAGAGCGAGGACTACTACCTCATCAAGCTCTCCGGCGACGTGCGGTTCGACCATGTGGACTTCGCCTATGAGGAGGGCAAGACCATCCTCCACGACATCAGCCTCTTTGCCAAGCCCGGCCAGAAGCTGGCCTTCGTGGGCGCCACCGGCGCCGGCAAGACCACCATCACGAACCTGATCAACCGGTTCTACGACATTGCCGATGGTAAGATCCGTTACGACGGCATCTCCATCAACAACATCCGCAAGCCGGACCTGCGGCGCAGCCTGGGCATCGTGCTGCAGGACACCAACCTCTTCACCGGCACCGTCCGGGAGAACATCCGTTACGGCAATCTGGATGCCACGGATGAAGAGGTGGAGGCGGCCGCCGCCCTGGCCAATGCCGACGACTTCATCCGCCGCCTGCCCCAGGGGTACGACACCATGCTCACCGGCAACGGCGCCAATCTGTCCCAAGGCCAGCGGCAGCTGCTGGCCATTGCCCGGGCAGCCGTGGCAGACCCGCCGGTGATGATCCTGGATGAGGCCACCAGCTCTATCGACACCCGGACGGAGGCCATCGTTCAGCAGGGCATGGACTCCCTGATGTATGGCCGGACGGTGTTCGTCATCGCCCACCGGCTCTCCACCGTCCGCAACTCCAACGCCATCATGGTGCTGGACCACGGCCGGATCGTGGAGCGGGGCGACCACGACGATCTGATCCGCCAGCACGGACTGTACTATCAGCTGTACACCGGTGCCTTCGAGCTGGAATAAGCGAACATCAAAGCCACCGGAGCAAATGCTCCGGTGGCTTTTTTCTGTTCAGCGCCCCGCTCACGATTCCAGCATCTCCCCCACCAGCGCCTGGAAGGCCCGGCCCAGCTCCTTGGAATCCGCTCCTTCCAATGCCTCCGCCCGGGCCATGATCCGCCGCAGGGTGTCCAGGTCCTGTTGCAGGAACAGCTCGCAGAGATACCGCTTCATCCTGCCGTTGTTGTACCGCTCCAGCGCCACCGTCAGCAGGTCCGCCTTTTCCTCATACTCCGCCAGCCAGGCGGGCAGGCCCTCCGCCGCCACGGCCCGGCAGGTCCGCTCCTTCACGCGGCCCGTATCCAGGTCCCGGAAATCCCCCATCTTCCCCAGCTTCGGGCAGGGGAAGTCCCCGCACTGTCCGCAGTGGTCCAGTCCCTTTTCCCGGACGCAGCGGTGGACCTTGCAGGGCACGGTGTAGTATCCGTCGCAGGAGCAGCCGGGACACCGGCTGCTTCCCTCTGTCCGGCAGCGGGTACAGAGTGCGCAGGGCATCCCGCAGTATCCGTAGGCATAGCGGCTCATAGGTCCTCCTTCCCTTCCGAACCGGGAATCTCCGTCCCGTCCATCTCCCGGTCGATCAGCGCCAAGGCGATCCGGAACGCCCGGATGCGCCGTACCGTCAGCGTGTGGGGCGACGTGCCCGGTCGCAGCTTCTCCAGCGCCTTCTCACACTTGCGCAGGGTGGAGTCGATGGATCGCCGGGCCTCCGCCAGCTCTTCCCGTGTGTATCTCATCGCTTGCTCTCCGCAAAGTCCCATGCCTCCCGCAGCCAGCCCATCAGCTCTTCGTCGATCTGGTCCGCCTCTGTCACCAAGACATGGTGGGTCCAGCGGCAGATACGGCTCCGAGGCCGCCGCCACCGGGGTGAGTCCAGCCGGTACGGCAGTCCAACAGGTCACCATCAGGCACATCTTCGGCCAGTCCTTCCGCCGCACCGGCAGAATGCCACAGCGAACAGATGCCGGCCGTAAAAGCTGATCTGGCTTTTCTGCACCTTGACGGTTCCCTCCGGAAACGCCCCGTCCATCCGCCGGAACAGCGCTTCATACAGCGCCAGCTCCGCCGGATGGCCGTCGAAGAACATCCCCGCATCTGCTGTGCAGTGCTCTGGTACGCGCATAGTGCCTCTCCTCTTCCGGCCTCTTAATCTCCATCAGCGCCAGTTACAGGCCGTTGACCACCCGTTCCGGACGCTTGCCGTCCATCAGCTTTTCCAGATCCGCAAACACCATCCGCGCGGCCTCCCGGAACGCCGCATGGCTGATCCCGCCCTGGTGGGGGCAGAGGATCAGCCGGTCCGGGCACTCCGCCGCCAGCCGCACCAGCGGGTGCTCCGCCGTCACAGGCTCCGGGTCATAGGCGTCCAGCGCCGCCCCCGCCAGACGGCCGGAGCGGATAGCCTCGCACAGGGCCGCATCGTCGATCACCGCGCCCCGAGCGGTGTTCACCAGATAGCTCCCCGGCCGCATCCGGCCGAAGAACGCCCGGTCCAGCAGGTGGGTGCTCTCCGGCGTGGCGGGCAGATGGAGGCTGATGATGTCACAGGTCTCCGCCAGCTCGTACAGGGGCAGATACCGGGCGCCGCACGCCTCCTCCACAGCCGGATCCTGCCGGTGCCGGGCGTAGTAAAACACCTCGCTGCCGTTGGCCCGCAGCCGCTGCGCCGTAGCCTGGCCGATGGCGCCGAAGCCCACCAGCCCCACCCGGCAGGTGGACAGATCTTCCGGCACATGGGCCGCCAGCTCGTTCACCGCCTCATGCTGCTGCCCGGCCCGCACCATCCGGTCTCCCCACAGCGTCCGGTGCAGCAGCATGCTCATCAGCGTCACCGCCAGCTCCGCCA
Source organism: Flintibacter sp. (assembly GCF_046973065.1). Taxonomy (NCBI): domain Bacteria; kingdom Bacillati; phylum Bacillota; class Clostridia; order Eubacteriales; genus Flintibacter; species Flintibacter sp. The sequence goes on from NZ_JBKVXZ010000036.1 coordinate 14,882, forward strand.
CGGGGCCTGCGTTGCACCCGGCGCAGTTGCACACATAGATGCCCCGCTCCCGGGCCGCCGCCAGGTCAATCCGGTCGTAGCCCACCCCGTCGCTGTGGATCAGCTTGAGATGCGGCATCCGGGCGATCAGTTCCTCTGTCACCGGCGTCACCGGTGCGGCCACCAAAGCCTCCGCATCGCCGCCAGCTGCCAGCCAGCGCTCCTCCGGCCCCTCCCGGTCCGTGAACACCAGCTCCATCCGCCCCGCAGCGGGAATATCGGGCAGATACCGGTCATATCGGCTGCTGGGATGTAAGATCAAAACCTTCAACGCTCTTTCGCCTCCAAATCATTTGCCCGGCCCACTGCCTCCACATCTGCGGCGGTGATCCGCGTCAGGTCCTCCCGGTTGACGGACGCCTGTCCCGCCAGACGGCCCGCCTGCCGGACCAGGATCTGCTCAAACAGGTTTCGCACGCCCCGGGCGTTGCCGAAGGAGGCCGCATCCGCCATCCGCCTTTCCAGCAGGGAGCGCAGCGGCGCCTCCGCCTCCGGCTCCAGAATGTAGCACCCTTTTTCACACTGCATCCGGAAGATGGCCAGCAGTTCCTCCGCCGTGTAATCTGCAAAGTGGAGGAAGCGGTTGAACCTGGACTCCAGTCCCGGATTGGAGTGGATGAACTCGTCCATCAGCCCGTCGTAGCCCGCGACGATCACCACCAGGTCGTCCCGGTGGTCCTCCATGGCCTTCAGCAGCGTGTCGATGGCCTCCTGGCCGAAGTCGTTGGCCCCGCCGCCGTTGAGGGCGTATGCCTCGTCGATGAACAGCACACCCCCCAGAGCGGAGTCGATGACCTTCCGGGTCTTGATGGCTGTCTGTCCCACGTAGCCCGCCACCAGCCCGCTGCGGTCCACCTCCGCCAGCTGCCCCTTGGACAAGATGCCCAGGCTGTGGTAAACCCGTGCCATCAGCCGGGCGATGGTGGTCTTTCCCGTGCCGGGATTGCCGGAAAACACCATGTGGAGACTCATGTCCGCTGTAGGCAGGCCGTGCTGCCGGCGCAGACGCTCCACCGCCGCCAGATTGATGAGGTCTTTCACCTCCCGCTTCACCGCACTGAGGCCCACATAGCTGTCCAGCTCCTTCTGCAGATCCTCGATGTTCTCTTTGGGGGGAGCTTTGGCGGTGTCTTCCTGTTTCTGTTCTGCCGCCTCTGGCGCCTTTTTCTCCCCGCCGTCTGCCGGCGGGGTCCTTTTTTCTTTCTCCGGCAACGGAGCCGCAGGCACATGCTTCTCCGGTGTCTGAGTGCCCCAGAAGTCCGCGCCCATGCGGCTGAGGTTGTGCTCCGTCATAGAGCGGATCACCTCCAGCTGCCGCAGGATGATCTCGTCCTTTTTGCTCTGATCCCGCTTGTCCATCCGCTCACACCCCCCACAGTCTTGTATGTGCCAGCGCCCGGAACAGGCAGGCGGCGATCAGCCCCGTCAATGCCCCGGTAAAGAGGGACACCCCCAGCAGCACCGGCAGGTAGTACAGCGGCGCCGTGTTGCCCAGCGTCAGCACGGCTGCGGCCACCTGGCCGCAGTTGTGGGCCGCTGCTCCGCCCACAGACACTCCGTAGACGGAGAGGCGCTTCAGCCGGGAGAGGGCGATCATCACCCCCATGGCCGTCACGCCCCCCAGCAGGGAAAAAATCAGCGCGTTCATGTTTCCTGCAAAGACCGCCCCCAGCAGGCACCGGGCCAGCAGGATCAGCAGCGCCTGCCCCGGTCCCAGGGCGTACAGGGCGAACAGCGTCACGATGTTGGCCAGTCCCAGCTTGATCCCCGGAATGGGGATGGCCAGGGACAAGGGGAAGAAGTTCTCCAGATAGCTGAGCGCCAGCGCCATGGCCGTCAGCACCGCGCACAGCGTCAACTGTCTCGTCGTCAGTTTCATGGCGCCTCCTTATCCGATCACCAGATCCACGCCGTCATCCGCCGCCGCGCCGCCCTCCAGCTGCACGACGATCCGGGCGGGCAGGCACACGATGCTCTGTCCCCCGCGGGTGATCTCCCCCATGTGGACGCAGTCCTGGGTGGGGCAGTCGGACACCGTCACCTGGGCAGACTCTGGCCCAAAGGCCACCCGGAGGGTGTAGCCGTTGGACGTATAGGTCCGCTCCTCCGGTCCCGACAGGTCCGCCAGCACCACCCGATCCACCGGCTCGCCGTTCGCAGACACTACCGCCGTCAGCGGGCCTATTTCCTCTCCCCCAGTCCAGAACAGAGCCGCGCAGGCCACCGCCAGCGCCAGCACAGCGGCCGCCGCCAACGCATCCCAGCCGTTTGGCCGCAGCTTAGGAGACGATTTCATACGCATACCCCGCCGAATCGTCCGGCCGGAACCGGTCCGCGATGCCCGCAGTCGCCAGCAGCCGGCCGTCCTCTGTCACCAAGATCAGGCCAAAGTCATAGACGCCGCTGCGCCAGAGCTCCAGCGCCCGGTCCTCCCCCATGACGAACAGGGCCGTGGAGAGGGCGTCGCACATCGTGCCGTTGCCCGCGGCCCCATCCGCCACCACGGTGACGGAGGTAAGTCCGCTCTCCGCCGGGCGGCCGGTGGCAGGATCAATGATATGGTGATAGACCTGTCCATTTTCCTCAAAATACCGCTGATAGCCGCCGGAGGTGACGGCAAAGGCGTCCGACGCCTCTAGGATCCCCGCCAAAGCCCCCGCGGGCCGGGCCGGGTCCTGAATGCCGATCTGCCAGGGCTCTCCCTCCAGATTCCCGCCGCAGACCCAGGTGTTCCCACCCAGGTCCACGATGCCGTGGGTGATGCCGTGCTCCTGGTAAATCGCAGCCATCCGGTCGCTGGCATACCCCTTGGCAATGGCTCCCAGGTCAATCTGGGTGCCCTGGTCCAGCGAGACAGCAGTCCCCTCCTCCAGGTGGACATGCTCCGCCCCCACGCAGGGCAGCAGCAACGCCAGTTCAGCGTCCTCCGGCACCCGGTAGGTGTCCTCCGTAAAGCCCCAGGCAGAGGACACCGGCGCCAGGGTGATGTCAAAGGCCCCGTCTGTGGCAGCGCTGAAATCCAGGGCCCGGGCAATCAGGTCGCGAAGCTCCTCCCCCACATCCACCGGCGTCCCCCCCGCCGCGCTGTTCAACCGGGACACTGCGCTGTCCTCCCGGGTGCGGGAGAGCGCCTCATCCAGGCGGTAGATCTCGTCTTCCGCCGCCGCAAGCGCCGCCTCCGTCTCCCCGCCGCAGGCCCGCAGGCCCATCACCGTGTCCATGGCGAAGACCTGTATGCTCTGCATCTCCTGCGCCGCAGTGCCGCCGCAGGCGGTCAGGCTCCCCGCCAGCAGCAGTGACGCCAGCAGTGCGCCCAAACGTTTCATAAGCAAATTCCTCTTGTCATCAGTATTTTTCGCAAAAAATCTCATAATAGAGGAGTATACCACGCCCCCGGGCAAATCTCAACCGGCAATCCTGACTCCTGTTGGAAAAAAGGGAAAAGTCTGGCTCCTTCCCCTTGCAAAGGCGCGAAATATCTGCTATACTATCATAGTATGCCAGCGGAAGCGCATGTTTTCCCGCGGCTATTTTCGGAACAAACACCCTGGAGGTTGTCCTATATGTCCAAAAATCCTGTCAGTAAATCCAAGCCGGTAAAGCGGAACGAGCCCATGCACAACGCGCTCAAGTTTTTTCTGGCCGGCTGCGTGGCGGAGATCTATCTGCTGGTCATCCGCCGCTTCTATGTGAACGGCACCGCCAATGAGCTTCTCGCATGCGACGCCGCACTGCCCTATCTGATGGCCGCGGGTGCGACAGTGGCTGTGATCGGTCTGGTCCTGGGCATCGTCTGGCGCCAGCAAACCAAGCGCCGCTGGATCGGCTGGTCGGTGTTTGCCGCCGGCGTTTTCCTGGGCGGTTCCGCCTGGATGATCCGCACCTTCTACGACTCCGCTCTCACCTTCCTGTGCGTGGTGGTTCCGGTGGTCATGCTGCTGGGCATTCTGTGGAATCTGTACGACCGGGAGTGCTCCTGGTCCCTGACCATCCTGGGTGCCTCCCTGATCGCCCTGTGGGTCTGCCGGCGGGTGCTGGACAGCATCTTCCTGGGTACCTATGTCCGGATCGCTGCGGTAGTCTATATCGTGGTGCTGATCGTAGCGGCTTTCCTCACCAACAAGGCGGACAAGAATGGCGGCAAGCTGGGCAATCTTCAGGTGTTGACTGCCGGCGCGGATCCCATGCCCATCTATGCGGCCTGCGGCCTGTCCGTCGTGGCGCTGGCCATCGCCCTGTTCAGCAGCACCATCGCCTATTACGCCATGTGGGCCCTGGCCATAGTGGTCTTTGCCCTGGCGGTGTATTACACGGTCAAGCAGCTCTGATAGATCCGCAGCCCCCCTTCGGGCATTCCGAAGGGGGGCTGTTTTGTTCTCTCGCGTCCCGACAAAGGGACCCCCTTTCCGCCGCCTTGCAGCGCAGTATGTCCCGCAAGGCAAGCCGCTTTTCGTGGGAAGAAACCGCTCTGCCGCCCTAAACGGCTCAATACGCACGGCGGAAGAAGCGTATGGTATTTCTTATAAGAGCCAGCCGCCAGGGCAGACGGTTGTTCTTCCGGCGGGAGGGTCCGGACTTTGCGGCATGAAAACTGCGCATCGGTGAGCGGAAAATTCGTTATCAGCGATCCGAATCCCAAAGCAGCAGGCCACTCTTCCACCAACCGCCGCGGGGCACTGCCGGAATTATAAAAAGCTTCTTCTCTGGCTTGACGTCCCTTCCAGGTCAAGCTGGAACAGTCCGCCGCCCCGGCACATGTCTGTGAGCAGATTCCAGCCATTGGGGACTGGACAGGATGCTGAAGAGTGCGGCCCCATGATCTGCGCTGCAATAAACAAAAGAGGATTCTCCGTACGAGGAATCCTTCCGATAATCAAAGCAAAATCCGTCTGTGGGCAAGCCATAACCGCCGGTTAAGCCGGAGGCTTGCGTAGGCCCTATAAGGGCCTATTACCGGCAAGCGTCTCAAGACACATGGAAATTTATTCCGCTTGCATCACTTGCCATACAGCCCGTAAACGGGCAATCACCGTTCTAATAGCAGATTTCTATTAGTGGAAGGTTCATGTTAGCGGCTCACTTCACTCGATGTTTGATATTAAAGCTCTTTTTACGGGGCGCCCCACCGGCAGAGCTGATGGGGCGATCCAATGAGAAATCGCCGCAGTAAAAACTGCAGCGATTTCTAGTTTTGGTGGAGCACTTGCTCCCAAATCCGAACCGCTTATATCGTCTAAAGTGATGGTTTCTGTCCCGTCCTGATAGTTAAATGTCAAGATGATTTTATCATCGTATACATAAACCGCATTTACAAAACTGTCAATCAGTCGCTGCCGATGTTCCTCATTGGTGGTATCAATGGCGCGGAACCGGTGTAGGAAAAACAAAATCTGCTCTTTGGAAAGGTGCGGTTTCTGCAATTCTTCCTGTAAGATGCTGACTGTCAATCGCTCCTTAGTTTCCTCCAATTCCTCTAACCGCTGTTTGGTGGATGGAGTGAAAATGCCCTGCTGTATGGCGTTCAATATGTTCTGTATGCCATGTTCCGTTTGTGCTAACTGTTCTTTTAGGACAGGTAGGGAAGTATTTTCCCGTGTTTGAACGTCAAGCACCATGTCTGCGATTGCGTCCAGCGTTTTATCATCAAACAGAATTTGTCTTGTGCGCTCAATTACCAGATTTTCTATCCAGTCCTTTTTGACCGCTTTTTTTGTGCAGCCTGTTTTCCGCTTCGCGCTCCCACATTTGTAATAATAGTGCTTCTTTCCTGTGTGACTGGTGCCGCTCTCGCCCACCATGAGCCGCCCACACTTACCGCAAAACAGCTTTGTTGTCAGCAGAAAAACCTCGTCGGCTTTGCTCATAGCCGGGGCGCGCTTGTTCTTCTCTATACGCTTTTGCACTCTGTCAAAGAGTTCCTGCGGAACGATAGCGGGAACACCTCCGGGGATAACCACATCCTGATATTTATACTCACCTATGTACTTCCTGTTCTTCAAAATGGCGTTAAAGCTGTTCATGTTGTACGGCTTGTTTCTCTTGGTCTGCAAGCCGCGCTCGTTCAGGGATTCCACGATTGCCCGAACGGTTTCACCCTCGGCATAGCGGGTGAAGATCTCCAACACCACGGGCGCGGTCACGGGGTCAACCGCTAACCGTTTATCGCTTCCCAGCACATAGCCCAGCGGGATGCCGCCGCCATTGTTCAGCCCCTTTAGTGCGTTTTCTTTCTGTCCCCTGTGTATCTTCTCAGATAATTCTACGGAATAAAACTCGGCGTAGCCCTCCAATAGGCTTTCCAGCAAAATGCCCGTGCTGTCCTCGGCTATGGCCTCCTTTGCCGACACCACCTTGACGCCGTTTTTCTTCAAGATGGCTTTATAGTGTGCGCTGTCATAGCGGTTTCTGGCGAACCTGTCCAACTTCCACACAAGGACAATATCAAAAAGCCCTTTCGCGCTGTCCTTAATCATGCGCTGAAAGTCCGGGCGGTTATCGGTTTTCGCGGACAAAGCCCGGTCAATATAGGTGCTTAAAACCGTTATTCCGTTGCGTTCGGCATACTCCTTGCACTCTCTGAGCTGGCCTTCTATGCTTTCCTCGCGTTGGCTGTCGGAGGAATACCGGGCATAAATGACTGCTTTCATATCTGCACAACCTTTCGTTATTTTGTGGGCGGCTTGCCCGCCTTACCGGGGGGCGTTGCCCTTGATGTCCTCCGATTCAAAAATCCTCGTTTGTCAAGGTCTGGCGAAGCCAGTTCATTTTAACCTTGACGGGCGGGGATTTTTGAATATCATTTGCAAGGGGAAACACCCGCTATTTGCTTTGTTCCTCCAACAGCTTGGTCAAAACTTCCCGTAGCTTTTCACTGACTGGGGAAGCTGGGTCAAAGCACATATCTACAAACTGCCTGAGTTCTTTGTTTTCCTGTGTGACGGCCTCTAAAACTTTCGGCTTGTGTTCGTATAGCCTACCCTCTGGCTGATCCGTCCGGGCAAAAATATAGTCCATAGAAACATCGAAGAAATCAGCATACCACTGTAAAATCTTTAGCGGCGGGGAAGATTGCCCGTTTTCGTATCGGTTCACGCTGGCCTGTGTCGCGCCCATCAGCGCGGCTAATTTGGCTTGGGACAGATTGACGCTTTCCCGTAAACTCTTTAACCGCTGTGCTATCTCCTGCATAGTCAACTCTCCTTTCTCATGCTTGAATGATACATTATACGAGTTAAATTGTCAACGCGAATAGAGAATAAAAGACGGTCAAAGCAAAAAGCTTTGACCGCCTTTGAAATTATGCAGAGTTATTATTTGGAAAATGCCCGATACAGGAATGTCACGATTTGGGCGCGGGTACAGGTGGTGTCAGGGGAGAAGGTGCTTGCACTGGTGCCGGAAGTCACACCCGCTTCCACCGCCCAATCGACAGCGGGCGCATAGAGCGTGGTTGCGGCTACATCGGTAAAGTTACTGGGGTTTTTAGCAGCATAAAAGCCTGCTGCTCTCCAGATATACAGTACCGCCATGCCGCGGGTGCAAGGGGCATTCCCGTTAAAGGCTGTGCTATTGCTGCCCGTGTTCGGAAGAATGTTGTTCTCTTTGGCCCACAGTGCCGCTTTATAAAAATAATCGCTGGTCTTGACGTCGCTGAACGGATTGGTTTTGCTGGTCGGTTCGGGTGAACCCTGTGACCGCCAGAGGAAAGTCAAGATCTGTGCCGTGGTGCAAGTGCTGTTTGGGGAAAAAGCTGTTTGTGATGTTCCTGTCGTGATACCCTTAGCGACCGCCCATGCCACCGAATCCGCGTAGTAGGCATTAGCAGCTACATCGGTAAAGGTGGGGGTGCCGGGGGCGATGGGGGTGGTAGGAGTGGTAGGCGTGGTGGGTGTGGTAGAAGAACCAAAGGGATTTGATGCGGCGGCATCTTCCGGCACATAAAAATAAATTATGCTGTCACCATATACATACGAATCGCCCTCCGGGGCGGTGATGATATCATGAGTAGCACCATTTTCAGGCACAGGCTCCGCCGAGTTATCATCCCAAAGTTCAATACCTAAAATATAGCCACTGCCGTTCAGCGTGATTTCCTGCATTCCGGGATAGTTGGTATAGTAATAATTGGAAGCACGAGCGGTATCGCCATCCCATGTAAAATTAAGTTCACACAAAGCAACCGTGCTTACGTTGGCAGGGAATGTAATTGTGGTTTTTTCGGGAATTGCGTAGATAGTATCCATCCTTGACCAAAAGTGCTTGTCCAGCAGGTCGGATTCCGCTCCCGTCCATGCCTCTTCATCGCTTTCAAACCCGGAAAGAAACATCTTCATGGAACTTCTGTCGATGGTTTCTGCTTGTTTGCGTGAAAGTGTATACAGGACGGAATTGGAAAGTGTGTAAGTATTGCCGATGGAGTCTGTGATGGCGGTATTGTCTGATTGGTTTGCGGCACACGCCGGGACAGTCAGGCTCAGGCATAATGCCAACGCCAGTGCAATGGACGGGATTCTTTTCATGTTCTTTCCTCCTAACAGATTGTAATTACTGGGGTTTGCTGGTTCTATTCTATCATGCCTGCACATATAAGACAAGTGTATTTTGTGAGGCAATGCCTAACATACATTTGCGCCACATTTGGGTACACTTTTGTTAGGTGGTGGCTCATAAAATGAATCAGCTTGTATTTGATGATGATATTTATAATACGATACGGCGCAATATCAAGAAGTATCGAAAAGAGAAGGGGCTGACCGCTGCGGAGTTGGCTGAATTGATAGGCCGTTCTCATGATTTTATCCGCCAGATCGAAAGTGAAAAAGTTGCTTACAATTTTAGTGTAGAAACCTTTTATAGAATTTCAGTAGCCTTGGGTGTGAGTATGAACAGGTTGATAGAAAAATAAATAAGCAAAAGATAGCCCTTGCGGATTGCATTTCCGCAAGGGCTATCTTTATTGCTTCGATTCTGTTTCAACTATAAATTGTTCAGTGCTTATCTGCGCACGGTAAAACTCTTTTGTATTATTGGTATAGGTGAAATAGCGTTTTTGCTTTTCGATACCTTTCTTCAAAGCGATTGTGTCTTCATCAACATCAAGTTCACCCACGCCTGCATCTTTGCTTGTACGCATCAAGAGTTCAAATAAGTATTTTTTTATTTTAATGTTAACGCACTCATTTCCAATTTGGAATATGTCTCGTATATCGACAAAATATAATTTATCATCATCCTTGGGTATTTGAGAGATGCCGTATATCCAGTCTGGGGAGTACCCCCGTTCCAAGTACAGCCTAATTGCAGCGTCACCACTCAAAATCGAATCTCCATTTTCAATACGGCTTAAGGTTTTACTGTCAGTCTCGAGCAATTCTGCCAATCTTTCCTGTGTCATGCCTTCTTGCTTTCTAATGGAGCGAATTCTTTCCCCATGGGATTGCTGCAAAATTCTTTTTCGATTTTCCTTTTCTACGATCATGCTTTCTCCTCCATCTGAATATAATTTATCCTTTATTGTATCATGGTGATTTCGCTTTTTCCAAGACATTTTCCCCGTATTTTTTCCATGCTTCATGTCCTCGTCATCAGTAGTCTGCTCAATTATACTATACTCGTAACGAGCTCGTTTGCCTGTACGACTATGATAGCTACATGGTCGTGAAGAAAGGAGACTTATATGCCCTATAAACTGAATGTTGACTTGCCCGCCGTCAATGCTGGCTATGACTATGCTGTATTGACAGGGAAAACTGATATCTTCCCTTATGAAAACGGGAGAAAGGTATCCGACGTGAGAGAGGGGGGCAAGCTAACCCTTGCGCTGCAAGGCGCTCGTCTTGCTCCGCTTGCGGTTAAGTTTGACCATGACCCGCTGCCGAACCTCACCGACGAGCAGATTGATGATGCTTGCCGGGATTGCAATTTCATCTATGTGCAGCTTCCAGATTGTGCTGTCGATCTGTACTCCAGCAGAAACGGCGGCATCGGTATGACTGCGACTGCACAGACCGCGAAAATTGTCACCATCAAGAGCGACAAATAAGATTAGGCGGGGGCAACACACGTTGCCCCCGCCAGAAAGGAACTCTCATGAAATCATTTACATCACCTGAGTTTATAATTGCTATGGTTGCCCTTGCCCTCGTATTTACTGCCATTGTCTGCCTTGTGCAGATGATCCGCACGCCACCACTGCTGAAACGGCGCTTTGACCGCGCTGTGCGGCGCTGTGGGTTGCGCAATGCACAAGGGGAATATCCTGTGCTGGTCAGCGTGAAACGTGACAGAGAGAAAGCCCACGGCCTAATTTTGAAGGTCAGAAATAAGGGGGTTGCTGTTCCAGACTTTGACCGCCAATATGACCGACTGAAAACGTCGCTTAATGGCATCATCTATTGCATGGAATATTCACGTAATACAAATTTTACACTGTTATTCTTCCTTCCGCAAAAATATGTGCGTCCTGTCTTGCTTACACCTGATGATGAAGCTGTTGGCCGTATGGATATAACGCACTTTATCAATATGCTTGTCATAGGCGCTACTGGCACAGGCAAGACGGTTGCTATTAAAATTTTGATGGCAAAAATCCTCAAATTCATACCAAATGCGAAGCTTTGGCTTCTTGATTTTAAGAAGTTTGACTTCCGCGATTTTGCAGGACTTCCCCGTTATTATGGCTTTTCCGATTGTGTGCAGGGCTTGAGAGACTTTTACACAGCATTCAAGCGACAGCAAGAACTTGGGATAGCCGGAGAACCCCATTATCTCGTTATCGATGAGTGGGGCAGCTTCATCGCCTCCCTTGACAAAAAAGAAGCCGAGGAAATGAAGCGGCTTCTCTCCGAACTCCTTATGCTGGGGAGAGCCTATCAATTTTTCCCCATTGTTGGAATCCAGCGGCCCGATGCGTCTTACTTCTCGTCTGCGCGGGATAACTTTCAATGCTGTCTTGCGCTGGGCAATTTAAGCCCGGAGGGTCGGCGGATGGTCTTTCCTGACAGTACGGCAGGTCGGATTATGGAGTGCAAAAAGCGGGAGGGTCACTTGTATATTGACGGTATGGGGCTGGAAAAAGTTCGGATAGCAGACATTGCCGACATAGATGCACTTGACGCGATTATTCGGGAGGCAATGAGCCGTTAATGTTGGGCGGGGCGGGCGGCGAAGCGGAGCGAGAGCCGCTGAACCGCCCGCCGCCGAAGGCGGCATTTTAACTTGATATTTTATGAACATTGACAGAATCCCGGACGTGAGGCCAGACACGCCAGAGGCGCAAGTAACTGTGAAACAATGCGGGAATGTCATTGAAGTCCGATATATGCGTTCTGTACCTGCGGCAATCGTTGAAAAAGTGAGTGCCGAACTATATGTAGACAAGCGGACAGGCGAAGTCAAGGAGTTTCGCCATGCTGAGAACAGGGCAGACAGCAAAGCCAGTGTCGCGCAATCCCTCCGCAAGTTGCGTGACCTTATCAATACCAATCTGGCAGAGCCGGAAAATGCCTTATGGGTAACGCTCACCTATGCCGAAAACATGAGGGACGCCAAACGGCTATATGAGGACTTTCGCCGCTTCTGGCAACGCTTTCGCTACTATCTGGACAAGCACGAATACCCTCCCGCCGAATACATCACCGCCGCCGAGCCGCAAGGGCGGGGCGCATGGCATTTGCATTGCCTCTTTTTGTTCCCGGAAAAAGCACCGTTCATTCCTAATGCAGACATGGCGCGAATTTGGGGGTATGGATTTACAAAGACCAAAAGCCTACAAGGAATTGACAACCCCGGCTTGTACCTAACCGCATATCTGGGCGATATGGAATTGTCGGAAGCGCTCCGCACCGGAAATACCAAAGGGCAGATAGCCGAGGCGGAAATAACAGACGCACAGGGCAAGCGACAAAAGAAAGCGATCATCAAAGGGGCGCGTTTACGCCTGTACCCGCCCGGCTTTAATCTGTACCGGGCAAGCCGGGGTGTGAAAAGGCCGGAGATATGGCAGATAACGGAAGCCGAAGCGCAAGCGTTGATACACGGCGCACCGCTCACCTACGAAAAGACTGTCGCTATTACCGATGAAGCCGGGGCAATCAAGAACATTATCAACTATCGACAATATAATTGCGCCTCAAAGGAGGGAGGCCAACTTGACACGACGGAAAAAGCAATACCACCCGAAAATCCCTGATTATGAATTAGAATCCCTTGCCCGCTGTTTACTCCCTGATATGCAAGCCTATTTTGAGAGCAACGAGGGCAAGAGAGCGTTTGCTGAATGGCAAGCACAGCAGCAGAACCAGAGCAAAGGTGAAAACGGGACAAAGCCCGAATAACAGCGGCGGCAGTATGTACCATACATACCGCCGCCGTTTTGCTTATGCAATTTCGTCCAGATAAATGATAAATCCGAACCCTTTCCCGATTGGGAATAGGTTCGGATTATCTTGATTTGGTGGACTCGAAGGGGATCGAACTCTCGACCTTACGGATGCGAACCGTACGCTCTCCCAGACTGAGCTACGGGCCCAAATCAACAGTTCCAAAAGCGGAACAGAAGAATAAAACAATATGAAGTTATAGATGTGGCAGAAAACCGAACCCTTTGCGCTACCGGATCGTTCGCATTTCACTGAATTATTGTGTATAAAATGTTTAAAGATATATCAAATTTGATTAAAAATAGCAACTAAATGAAGAAGTATGACGATGCGAATGATTCGGTGTTAAGAAACGAATTGTTCGCATCGTCTGTTATCCCCAAATCATTCGCAGACCCCAAGGGCATTTAATTGCGCATAATGGAAATGAATGCTAAAATGAAGTTGAATCTTACAAACTAATGGCTATGACTATTTTGCTTGTGGGGGACAACAATAATGTCGAAGCTAACAGATATTAAAAATCGAATTGATCAAATGGACGGAGGCGCTTTCCAAAATCTTTGTGATGCCTACTTAAGCTATAAAGGATATAAAAATATTTATTCCTTGGGTATGCGCACAGGAACAGATAAAACAGCCAAAGGAAATCCAGATACTTATTTTTTGACGGCAGAAAATAAGTATGTCTTTGTGATGTATACAACACAAAAAACTGATTTCTTAAAGAAAGCGATTGAGGACATTGACAAATGCTTTGATTCTCAAAAGACTGGTGTTTCTGCGGAAGATATTGTAGAGATCATATATTGCCATACATATGGCCGCTTAGGGCCTGGCGATGATCAGTACCTTAGACAGTACTGTGAGAAGCATGGCGCCGTACTGACATTAATTGGCTTGGATCAATTGGGAAATGATATCTTCCGTGAGTGCCCAATTTTAGCCCGCGATTTTTTGGGAATCAGCATTGACTCAGGGCAAATTCTGCCAATGGACATGTTTGTGGCAAAGCATGATGCAAACAGAATGTCCGCTCCGCTGGGAACAGAATTCCTTTTTCGAGAAAAGGAGTTGGAAAAAGCAAAGACTGCTTTGCATGATAACGACGTCTTGCTAATTGCTGGGCCTGCCGGTGTTGGAAAGACCAGGTTTGCGCTGGAATTATGCCGGCAATTAGCAGAGGAAAACAGCTACACTGTGTTTGTCATAAAAAACAACAACTTGCAGCTGTATGAGGATCTGGTATCTGCAGTTGAAGAAGGAAAAGATTACCTGGTGCTTGTTGATGATGCAAATGAGCTTTCTGGATTGCACCATGTGCTGGAGTATCTTCCCAAAGCAGCCATAGGATCACGGCATATTTCAAAATTGATCCTGACTGTACGCGACTATGCCCGCAAACAAGTGATGCAAAGTGTTATGGAGGTTATTCAACCAGAAACAATTAAAATCTCGACATTTAGTGACGATGATATCCGTAAACTTATGGAAACATGCTACGGAATTACAAATCGAGTTTACACGGACCGCATTGTGGCCATTGCGGAGGGGAATGCGCGCCTGGCTATGCTTGCCGGAAAATTTGCGACAGATTCCGAAAACCTTGCTGCAATTCAGGATGCATCGGATCTCTATCATAACTATTACAGCGAACAGTTGCATGCCCTTATCGAAAGTGAGACAGGTGTAAGTTCTGCTGGAATCATTGCATTTGTTCAAGCAATCCATCTAAAGCATCTTGAAAAGCTTGCCCCAATTTTTGAGGTTGCGGGAATAAGCACCAGTGATTTTACATCGGATCTGAAAATGCTCCACAGAGCGGAAATCGTAGATCTGTGCAATGACGAGGCGGCAAGAATTTCAGATCAAAGCTTCAGTAACTTTTTGATCAAGTATGTTTTTATCGAGGAAAAGATTATTCCCCTCAGCACAATGATTGAAACATGCTTTCAGATGAACCAAAGCAGAACGATTGAGGTATGCAATATCCTCTTAAATGTCTTCTCGGACCAGGGTGTAAGAGAATATGTTGAAGCCCAAATTAACCTTGTGTGGGACAAGTTGGAAAGTGATATTGGAAAGTTTCTCCCATTTTTCAAAGCCTTTCATATGGTGCGCCCAACACAAACTCTTTTGTTGCTGCAGGAGTATATTGAACAAGAGGCATACCATCCGTTTGATGCGAGAACATTGCCATTTAAAGATGACCAACGGGGCAAGAGTGTTTCGGATGATATTCTCCAAATTCTGGGCAGCTTTGAAAACCATTCTGAACTGCCAAGTGCGTTAGATCTGCTATTGCTGTATTTTAAAAAGCGCCCGGATTTATTTGAGCAATTCTACAGCGTGTACGCAGAACGGTTTGAAGTCAGTTTAGATTCTCCTCGCCTTGGATATTTTACGCAGAGCGCGGTAGTCAAAAAGCTCTGCGAAGGGGTCAATACGACCCCGGAAAATGCAAACCTATTAGCTTTATTCGTTTGGGTTGCGAGCCATTTTTTAAAGCTCGATGTTTCGAAGGCGGAGGGTGGCCGGCACAATACCGTGTCGATTTACACACTGACAATTCCACCAGATCCGCCCGTTTTGGAATACCGAAAAATGCTTTGGTCGCAACTCTATCAGATTTATCAGCGCGGAAATGGGCAGGCTGAGATTGAGCAAATTCTATATAAGTACAGTATGCCTCATTATGGCGTTGATACAGGTTTGGATGTGGTGAAGGCCGAGTTTGAAGAAGTATTAAAATTCTTTTCCCTATTCCATACAGAAAACTTGTTCCACTGCGTTATCGCGGCACGCATTAAACAAGTTGCAAAGCACATTGATTATTGCGCACTGGATATACTGGCCCCGTTTCTTAACTCGGAAAAGTATAGGATCTATTCTGCGCTTGTGTCCCATCGTTCTGAAGACTATTCGGAGGGATATGAGAAAGGGGTACAGCGACATAAGGAAAGAGTTTGCAAACTGGTAGAGGGATTCACACCTCAAGATATAGACTGTTTGCTCCAAGTGTGTATAGAGAGCGCCCAGACTTTTGATAAAGAAGAGAGAGAATTGGGTGCAGGGCTTGGATATGTGTTTGAAGCGATTCAAGATCAGCAACAACTGTACCTATATTTGACAGATGCCTACATGAGGGCGGATACTCCGTATCAGATATATGCTGGACAGATCTTAGAGAGACTATTTAAAATCAGGCCTGTGTTGGAAGTAAAGAAATTTATTGCCCAATATAAGTATAATCAGCAAAATGTATGGCTGTGGTCCTTTTTCTCACTAATGCCCGAACAACAAGTGTCCGCACACTGGGTAGCAGAGCTGTTGCAGTATTTGGACACACCGGATGTAGAGATAAAGGCATCGCCTTATCGAAGAATAGATTCCTTACGCAAATACGAGATCGTGGAGCCTAAAATAATAGTGAAAGCGCTGCGCACTATTTCGGAGCACTATGAAGAGGCGCCGTTTATTTTCAGCCTGTATGTTTATTGGATTTTGAATCATAGTAACCAGCAGGAAGCAGATGAAACTTTGCGGGAGTTTTCAAATGAACTTCCTCTTCTGGAAGAAATCTATCTGAAAGGGATCTCTTATTCCAATCATGAGGATTTTGATGGAGTGTTGTTGTATGCAATTATCTCGGTTGACACCTCATTCCTATATAGATACCTTGACTGCTTGATCACCGCACAGGGAGATCACTTCAGAGTGTATGACCATTATGATACTACAAGACTCCTGAAAATATGGGATGCAGAACAGTATATCGATTTGGCGGACGGCGTGTTTGATTATTGCTATAGCAAACGAGAAGAATTGACATATTGGTCATATTGGTCACCGGTAAAGATGATGTTGCACCACGAAGCATCTCATCAGGAGATCATTGTAAAGCAAGACCTTTGGATGCAACATACCATTGAAAGATATGGACATGATAAAGACCGGATGTGCCTACTGTTTACTGCGATAGAGGAATTGTCTTGTGAGCGGCGGAGAAAAGCAGTGGAAAAGTTCTTATCTCTCAATGCCAATCCAGATGTTTTTGAGCGGCTACCCTTAGAACCGCCCCATTGGGGAGGAACCGGCAGCATGATTCCGTATATGCAGGAGCGAATTGAGTACCTGCGTTCTCTCCTTCCCCTTGTGTCTGGCATCAAGTATTTGAAACATAAACAACGCATTGAACAGGAGATAGACTGCTGGAAGGAGAGAATCCGTTCTGAAGAAGTTCGTGAGTTGCTTGAATCCTGGTATCACTAATTTTCTGATCTCTTGTGCCATTGTATAATCCTCTTATTCTACCTAAGGAGGAGTGTACAATGAATCGATGTGGCGCGACAAGATTTTTGAGAAATTTGGACAGGATATTTGAGAAAAAATAGGTCAGTTTCTTAGAAGAATTTCTTGGCCGAGTGCATAGCGACGCTCCCCCTAATCAGGGAGCGCCGCTTTTTTTAAGTCACACCAGTCTGCTCCTCAAAATACTGCCCGATTAACTCGTGCGGGAGATATTGCAGTACCACAGTGCCGCCCTCCGCCTCGCCGGTGCGGGTACAGAGGTAGGTCTTGCCGTCTTCCGGGTCCTTGTAATACAGTCCGTACTCGTACTCCATCCCGCGCACAGCCGGGATGGGGTCTTCTTTTGTCCCAGCTTCGGTGCCCTGGTTGGCGGTCCATAGGGAGGGGGTTGACGCCGGCTCCCATCCCGCCTGAGACGTGTGGGCCTTGCCCTCGTTGATCCGGTACAGCTGCGAGGTCCCGGGCTGGCGGACAATGCAGGGCTCTCCCTCGCCGCCGTAAGCCACGCCTGCGGCCCACTCCGGGTACAGGGAGGGCATGGCAAGCGCCTGCTCATCCGTGGCTCCCTGCGCCGACAGCAGCGCCGCCCGGCGCATCTCCACCGCCTTTTCTTTACGCATGTTCATCACCTCCAATTCCGACGAGCGCATCAAATGCCGTATCTACGGGATCGGGCACGGCTTTGGTGGTCTCCGGCAGCTCCGGCCACTGGACGTCTGTCGGAAACCCCTCTTGCTGCGGCATATCCCGCAATGCCTGCCGGTATGTACGCATGGCCTCCCGCGTGGCGGCGTCGATGGGGGCGTCCAGGGTCTGCGTCCAATCTGTGTCTGCCAGCAGCTTGTCCCGCTGCGCCCGGACCGCTGCCGCCTGCTGCTCAGCGGCGTCCGGATTGGGATGTGCGGCGTTCCAAGCGTCCAGCAGCTCTTGATTGACGATGTAGCCGGTCATGACATCATCCTCAAAGCTCGGAGAGACAAATCCCTTCGCGGCGTAGAATTCCGTCAAATCCAGCTCTTCCGGCACCCTGGCGTAGCCGCTGGGCGGCGAGGTCCGGGATGGATCATCCTGGATTCTGTAGCTTCCACCGGACGATGAAACTGTGTTTATAATTTTCATGGCACACCTCCAAAAAAATAGAAAGAAGGATTTGATTATGTACCTGGGTTATGTCAGAGTCAGCACTGGGAAGCAGACGGTCGAAAACCAGATGTTCGCCATCGAGGATTTTTGCGCCCATCAAAACCCGCCGATCCACATCGATGACTGGATTATCGAGACCGCAAGCGGGATGAAGCATTTCGACAAGCGCAAACTCGGCAAGAAGCTCCAAAGCGTCACAAGCGACGACACCATCATCTCCACCGAGATCACCCGCCTGGGCCGGAGCCTCCTCATGATCTTCTCGATCATGGCGTATTGCTTGGGCAAGGGGTGTGGGATCTGGACGATCAAAGAGGGCTGGCGCTTGGGCGATAACCTCACTAGCAAAGTCCTCGCGTTTGCCTTTGGCTTAGCCGCGGAAATTGAGCGGGCGCTGATCTCAGAGCGGACGCGGGACGCTTTGGCTCGAAAGCGGGCAGAGGGCATCCAACTGGGCCGCCCAAAAGGAGCACTTGGCAAGCACACCAAGCTCACAGGCAAGGAAAACGTGATTCAAACCCTGCTGGACCTGGGAAACAGCTATGCGTCCATCGCTCGCGCCCTGAAGGTCGACCGCTCCACGCTTGTCCGGTTTTGCGATGCTCGTGGGATAAAACGGTCCGTAGATTGCAACGAAATGGCGAGCTGAAAAAATCTGTTGCAGGATACAAAACCCTTTTTCCGCACGCTGGCCTGCTTTTGGGCGGGCCAGCGTCTCTTTCTCCGCTGCTCACCTTGGTATTTATTCGTTCGATTTTCTGCCTAAGCTGATTTTCGTGTTTGCATATTATGAAAATCCGGACCCAGGAGGGAGCTCTGCCCGGTATATCCCTCTCGGAAATGGGATCGAAAATCACGACGAAGATGCCTGTCTGTGCGTATTGGATACAAGCAAAATCGGCACGGACTATACTGCCGGATTTGGCCTTGGGTATATACATTCCGCAAATAGTCTATGGGCAAAGAAATCACCTGACGGAAAAACGATATCTTGGTATAACACATACAATTCCAGGCTGGGGCCTGAGATGTATCAGTTTAACACCTCTGGGTGGGAGTTTTTCTTCGGTGCTATCGGATAATCGTTCGATTTTT
>NZ_JBKVXZ010000037.1:0-33521 GCF_046973065.1 Flintibacter sp.
GAGATCTGCAAACCATGTCGCTTTTTGTTTTTGCGAAACTTATTCTACATGACCTTTCAACTGCTTTCGATAAGTTAAACTTATATGAAAAAGCTGCCCTCGCTTTGCGAGGGCAGCCGGAAAGAAAACAGGTAACTATTTAAATTTACTTTTCAAAACATCCGCAAATTCCTCCACATAATATCCGAAGTTATCCTTCTTCCAGAACAGACAATAGTTGCGGACAATCGGTTCCTCTCCGCGACAAAGAGGAACACGGCGGATGGAAGTGCCGAAGGTCATAGCGGGGGTTCTGCCTTCCACAGGGAAAAACCCCTGTCCGCTGATGACCATCAGGCGTGCCTCCTCCAGATTCTCAGCAAAGAGGATCTCACTTGGAATCCCGATGATGGTTTGGTAAAACTCCTGCTCAGTGGTCTGTTGTTCTTTGGAGGCCACCAGAATACAGGGAAGGTTTTTCAATTCCTGTACGGTAACAGAAGAAAGCTCCGTCATAGGATTTCGGGCTGCTATGGCTGCGCAGGTATCCAATTTTTAGAATCGCTTCATCTCCACGGGCAATCTTAGCGGCCTCGCTGCACATCTGCTCATAATCTGAGACTAATACCAGGCTCTTTTTATAAAAGTGTTCCCCTGCAGGAGTCAACACAAATTTCCGATTATGTCGTTCCAGCAGGGAAAAGCCCAACTCTTGCTCCAATGCCTTGCTCTGCTGAGAAATGGCAGACTGGGAAATGTGGCACTCTTCTGCAGCTTCTGAAAAGCTGTTATTGCGCACAACGGCTTGAAAACATTGAATCTGTCGTAACAAGGACCCACCTCCCGCTGAAACATACCTTTATCAGTATAGCATATCCGCACTAGTTTTCAAAAGAGATGTGTAATCGTGGTGAAAATACCTGTGGTTTTATTTTAAAAGCTGTACCTTGGAAAACAAGAAGTCAGACACCCAAAAATGAAAGAAATTTATTTTAATATTTATAGGCTGTTTTTATCTCTGCGCTATCATTTTAACATCAAAGAACCCCCAAAAAACAGGGTGCCGGCATTGGCACTGCAGATCGGGAGGCGGCCTCAATGTGGCTTGACGTTTTATTTCAGGAATGTATGGATGCAGCGCAGTCAGAACGTGTTTCCAGGCCTGTCCGAATCCTGTGCATCGTTCTTGTATCACTGGTGTTTCTTATCGCGATTACCGGTTTGTTTCTTCTGGTTTTTGTGATAGAGGGCCAAAGCCTTTTCAAGCGAGGTATCTTCCTGATCATGGGAATGATTGCGCTTGCCTCTTATCTGCACTTTCTAAGTGCCATCGTGAGAAAGGGCGGGAGGAAGCCGTAATGCGATCGGACATGAAAAAAGCCTATTACCATCAGCTTGGCCCAGAAAACATCTGCCGCTGCACCGACTGCCGAAACTACTGTGCCAGGGGCAAGGCGGCCTATCCGGAGGTGGCCCGGTATCTTGCTGAGGTAGACAGGGAGGCAGGATACCAGATAAGAACGGATGGAAGACGCATATGACAAATCTTCTATACAGCTTAATGATATTCAATGAGGGGCTTGAAGGGTTTTTTATCGGAGTGTTTGAATCCAGCGAAAAGGCCAGGCAAGTGGCGGAACATTACTTATCTGCTCTCCCAGGATTCCGGGATTACCCCTGCACCTATGAGATCACAGAAAAGTTGGTGGTTGGTACAGTCGGCCAACCTCAGAAAGTCCATATGATCTGGGGCTGGGACGAGGATGAAAATGGGAACGAGACAGGTATTTGGAGCAGCACCTGCTATACGGATAAGCAGAACGCCCAACAGGCTCTGGAAGAAGCAAGGCGGAGTATGAACAAGCAAGAGTGGAGCCTGGATACCTGCCTCATTGGTCAATGTCACTGGACAGAGGGCTTTGCACGTGTCTTTTCTTCAGAATAAGAACAATATAAAATACATAAGCGAGGAGATCAGGCAATGGCTTTGAGTTATGATGAAATGCAGCAACTGTTTGAACAAATGGGATTCAAAGGCTTTTCCATGCGAGCGTATGATGCACAGATGGAATATCTTATTTCTGAGGCGATGGAAAACAATGCAAAAGCGTATATGATTGATGTAGTCCCCGGCGACCTTGAATTCGGACAGAATGATGGGATTGCCTTACTGGAAAAGCATTATTATAAAGAGGCTAATATGGCTCGTCTGCTTCGTAAGTGGTTGGATATCGTTCTCCATTTTTCATGCTACTATCCGCTGGAGACTGTTCTGGTTACTGGCGTAGGCTTACCAGATATAGAAGATTTCAAAGAGCAAACACCCAATGAAGAAGGATATTACCTGGAATTCCCCATGGAATCTATCCACGACATGGATGAGCTGTCTGACCTGGTGTTTCAAAAGACCTTTGGGACCATGAGATTTTTGTTCCCAACACTTGATATGGTGTTTCATATTGAGACCGGTGAGGTATATAATATTGTCACGCTGAAGAAAATTACGGAAGAAAACCAGACAGCAATAGAACTCCTGCGGAAACTTGTGGCAGCTCAGGGATTATTTCTTGTGTAAAGGAGGATCGTGTGCCATGAGTGAGATGTTGCTGAACGGGATGTTGTTTGATGATTACCTTGCAAAGTATGAGATATTTGAGAAAACCACACAGTTCATGATGGAGTACCTGAAAAATTGGTACGATGATGATCCGGAAGATTTTCAGAGAGAAATGTGGGCAGATTATCGGACTGTGGCAGAAACCTATCAGTTTAAGCGGAAAATTGCCGCATTTGAGAAAAACTATATGTATGACACGCCCCTGCTCTGCATTGCTTTCAGTATGGACATCAATGATAATGAGGGTAATTATGTGGCAATTTATACCGCAATTTTTGACCTTAACGGTAACTGCATTGATGACCTGCTGCGTAAATGATATTGATTAGTCATCTGTAATAGATTTTCGAGATTAGACGCAGAATGCTAAAAGCGTTTCGATATTCATGAGTAAAAGGATGTTCACCATGAGTCAGTGTATTTTTATAGCAGCCGATACTCCCTTGCCCGAAGTCACACCACCACAAGATTATCCCCTACATATTGATTTGGACGCCGGCACCATCTTTGATGGGGGAGCGGATGATAATTATTTCCTGCTACCCTTTGACGAGGTGGATCTATACTGCGAGAAGAAATACGGAGTTTATCTTGAACTTCCTCAATTCACAAATGGACGGGCCGAGCAAATGATTGCTTATATCAGAACAGCTCTGATGCAATCTGACAGCGTAGAAATTTGGAATGTCTGGCTCTCGGGCTATTGGGAATTTGATGATAGGCCCCATATCTGTAAACGAACCGTTCCTATTGACGAATTGACCGCAGAGGACATAAAAGAGATCGTCCAAGCGGAGAACTGGGACAATAAGGATAAAAATCGGCCGTGGTTTTACTGTTTGGAAATAATTTAATTGACGGAAAAGCAGGGGGGGATAATGGAGAACAACTGGAAAGCATGGATACCACACCATGATTTAGAAAATAAATACTTTATATGTAAGGTCGTTGATGACGAGGATGGGCTTCAACTATTTCACATAAGCAATGACTATACGAAGAAAATATGTGTCCAGTTTCCAGGTATGGTATATGCCTATCGAAATCGGCTTGAACTTGCAGCACTTTGCACTTTAGATAAGATTGAAGATAAAACCAGAGGGTTCTTGGCATCGGATTGGACTTTCTTTGTTGTGGAAAATTCTGCTTATGCAAAAGAATCGCAAGACATATATCCATTTTCACAGCTTATCCATTTTGCTATTGTTGGAGGCCAAGCATTATTTGAGGTTATAACGGATGCACTACCTATAATCACCGAAGGCTGGGAATTTCCACCCGAAGATATGGTCGATGAAATGACACTTCCAAGGGAAATCACAGGATTTTAGAGCGTGGACACAGGTACGTTCAAGAAACTTCTATTCTGCTCAGATCCGTAGATATGACGACTTCATTTTTATTTTACAGAACATCCACCCCCTAGTCTCCTAATTTTTGGAGACCAGGAGGAGTATTATACGAGATGGGCCCCAGGACTTGCGCCGCATAAAACAAAAGGACGGCCACCCCTTCTAAAAAGCGGCACCCCTCCTGTGGTCAAACCAGGAAACCGTCTGTGGTATTTCTGTGGTCAGATATAAACGCAAATTTTTCGGGCTAAATTTTCACAACAAAAAGCAAGAAAAACCGCCATTTTCGTACGAAAATGGCGGTTTTTTGGTCCGAGTGGTGGGATTTGAACCCACGGCCTCATGGACCCGAACCATGCGCGCTACCAACTGCGCTACACCCGGATGCTGATTGTCATTTTCACGACTATAGCTTATACATTATAAATTTCTTCCCTGACGATGTCAAGAGGAATAATGGAATTCTCCATGGAATATCCTATTTTATCAAAAACATCAAAAGGGGGAGTGGGGATGGAGCATACCAGCGCATCCTACCGCGCATACCGGACAAGCGGCCGTTCCGCCGCCAGGCGGAACCGAGGCAATCAAAGCGGGCTCTCGCCCAAGGAGCGGGTGCGCCTGGTACAGCTGTGTGTGTGCCTGGTGCTGTTTCTGGCGGTGTTTGTGGGGAAGGGAGCCTTCCCGCAGCAGCTGGCCCAGATTCAAAACAAGCTGGTGTCGGCGCTGACGGCAGACACCGACTTCCGCGCCGCTTTTTCTAAGTTGGGGGAGTCCCTGGGAACCCAGGACTCGGTGCTGGGGGAGCTGGAGGACTTCTGCGTGGAGGTCTTTGGCATCCAACCTTCCGGGGCCGGTGACGATTTGGAGGGTCAAAGCCAGACTCAGCAGGAGCAGGCCTTTCTCAATGCCGGGGCCTCCTCCGCCGACCTGGCCGCCCACTACCTGCGCCTGGAGGATATGCCTCAGGACTGGCTGAGCGGGGGAGAGACTGTGTCGGAAACCCCGGAGACAGCACCAGAGCCTCAGGCCCAAACTCAGCCCGAGGCAGCGGCGGCCCAGCCGGAGGAGACCGTGCCGGCGGTAGGCACGGTGCTGCTGTCGGCAAACTACGAAGGCCCGGCACTGCCCAACAATTACACTATGGATAAACTGTCCCTGGGAGCGCTGGAGACCGTCAACCCAATTCTGGGCCACCTCAACTCGGTGTACGGCTACCGGGACCACCCGGTGGACGGGGAGTATAAATTCCACAACGGAGTGGACATCGGCGGACAGATGGGGGACCCCATCGGTGCCTTTGCCGCCGGGACGGTAGAGTACATCGGCGAGAATGACGACCACGGGCTGTATCTGCAGATCGACCACGGCAACGGAGTCAAGAGCTTCTATGCCCACTGCAGCAATCTGTGTGTCTCCCAGGGCCAGACTGTGGCGGCAGGGGAGACGGTGGCCCTGGTTGGCTCTACCGGGGTATCTACCGGCCCTCACCTGCATCTGGAGATCAAATGCAACGGGGTGCACGTGGACCCGGCCTACTACGTCACCTTCCTTACCGACTGAGTGCGTCTGGGCAGGGTAGAGGTCAGCGGCGGCTTTCTTTTGCTGCTGGCCTGGCTCAACTATACCGATACCCAGGGGCTGATCCCCCAGGCCGTTGTCTCCTGCGCCCTGCATGAGGGGGGACATTGGCTGGCCATCCAGGCCGTGGGCGGTAAGGTGAGGCGCATGCGGCTGGGAATTGCGGGAGCAGAGATGGAGCTGGGCCGTCCTCTGTCCTACCCCAGGGAAGCCCTGTGCGCCCTGGCCGGGCCGGGGGTGAGCCTAGCTCTGGCCTGGCTGGGGCATTTCCTGCCCGGCGGCGCTCTGTTTGCGGGCATCAACTTGGTGCTGGCCCTCTTTAACCTGCTACCGGTGAGCGGCCTGGACGGGGGGAGGGCGCTCCACTGCACCCTGTGCGCCCTGGCCGGACCGGAGGCAGCGGAGCGGACAGCCGGCCTTCTGGACGGATTTTTGGTAGGTGTACTGGTAGCCGGAGGGGTCATTTTGGCCTGGAATGGGGGCAGCATCACCCTGCTTTTTACCGCAGGATGGCTATTTTCTTCCATTTGGCGTGAAAAGGAAGGAAAAAGGGGTTGCCAGATAGGGGGGAAACGAGTAAAATAGTTCTACCGCGTCTCAAGATAGAACTGGGGGAACGACATGAATCGCACGCTGGAGCATATTTTGCCCAAAGTACAAAAACCTGCCCGCTACACGGGCGGAGAATATAACGCCGTGGTAAAAGACAAACGCACGGTAGACACCCGCTTTGCCCTTTGCTTCCCGGACACCTATGAAATCGGCATGTCCAACCTGGGCTGCCGTATTTTATACGGCCTGATGAACGAGCAGGAGGGGCTGTGGTGCGAGCGTTGCTACGCCCCCTGGGGAGATATGGAGGAGGAAATGCGCCGGGAGGGGTTGCTGCTCTACGCCCTGGAGAGCGGCGACCCTATTTCTGACTTTGATATCATCGGCTTCTCGCTGGGCTATGAGATGGCCTACACCAATGTCCTGAACATGCTGGACCTGGCGGGGCTGCCTCTGCGCAGCGAGCAGCGGCCGGAACTCACGCCTCTCATCGTGGCGGGCGGTACCTGCTGCTATAACCCGGAGCCTCTGGCCCCCTTCGTGGACCTGTTTGTCCTGGGTGAAGGGGAGGAGGTCACCCTGGAGTACATCGCCCTGTATCGCCAGGCCAAGGAGGAGTGCTGGAGCAAGGAGGAGTTTTTGCGGGAGGCCGCCCAGATCGAGGGCATCTACGTCCCGTCCTTCTATGAGCCCGTCTACCGTCCTGATGGCACCCTGGAGGAAATGCGCATCAAGGATGGCTCCGGCGCGCCGGAGCAGGTGCGCAAGCGGGTGGTCCAGGACATGGACAAGTCCTACTTCCCGGTGAAGACCATCATCCCCTCCACCGAGATCGTCCACGACCGCGTCATGCTGGAGCTGTTCCGTGGCTGCATCCGTGGCTGCCGGTTCTGCCAGGCAGGCTATGTGTACCGCCCGGTGCGAAACCGCAATCCTCAGCTGCTGGCTGAGTACGGCAAGGCGGCTTGTCAGGATTCCGGCTATCAGGAGATGACCCTGTCCAGCCTCAGCTCCACCGACTACCCCTGCCTGCTGGAGCTGTGTGACGATCTGCTGGACTACTGCGCGCCTAAGGACATCGGCGTGTCCCTGCCCTCTCTGCGGGCGGACACCTTCTCTATGAACCTCATGGAGCGCCTGCAGCGGGTGCGCAAGGGCGGTCTGACCTTTGCCCCGGAGGCGGGCACACAGCGTCTGCGCGACGCCATCAACAAGAATCTGCGGGAGGAGGACCTGCTGCAGTCCTGCCGCACCGCCTTCTCCGGCGGCTGGAGCGGCGTAAAGCTCTACTTCATGCTGGGCCTGCCCACCGAGACCGACGAGGACGTGCTGGGCATCGCTGATCTGGCCCGGAAGGTGTACCAGTGCTGGCGGGAGTGCACTCCCAACCGCGCCCGCGGGGTGCGCATCACCGTGTCCACCTCCTGGTTTGTCCCCAAGCCCCACACTGCCTTCCAGTGGGACGCCCAGATCCCGGTGGAGGAGTACCAGCGGCGGGTGAACCTGCTGCGGGACGCTCTGAAGCGGGACCGTTCCATCACCTACAACTGGCATGACCCCCAGACCAGCTATCTGGAGGCCATCTTCTCCCGGGGCGACCGCCGCCTGGCCGACGTGCTGGAGCACGCCTGGCAGAACGGGGCCAAGTTCGACTCCTGGAGCGAGTATTTTGACTTCCATCGCTGGATGGACGCCCTGTCCGCCTGCGGCCTGGACGGCGACTTCTACGCCCACCGGGAGCGGCCCCGGGACGAGGTATTCCCCTGGTGCCGCATCGACCCCATGGTCACCCCCGCCTTCCTGTGGCATGAGCGGGAGCTGTGCTACCAGTCCCAGACCACCCCGGAC
Organism: Flintibacter sp.; assembly: GCF_046973065.1. NCBI lineage: Bacteria > Bacillati > Bacillota > Clostridia > Eubacteriales > Flintibacter > Flintibacter sp. Next base: position 7,930 of record NZ_JBKVXZ010000037.1, read on the forward strand.
TGCCGCACCCGCTGTTCCGGCTGTGGAGCCAACCGCCTGCTGAAAGGAGGGGTGTGCAATGGCTGACCGTCTGCTCTTTTCCAAGACTGGCCGGGCCAAGTATATCTCCCACCTGGACCTGATGCGCACCTTCCAGCGGGCCTTCACCCGGGCTGGCATTGAAATCAAGCACACCCAGGGCTTCCATAAACACCCCTTCGTGTCCATCGCCCTGCCCCTGTCGTTGGGCTACTCCAGCCAGTGTGAGATTCTGGAGTTCGGTCTGGTGGGGGGAGCCACCGCCGAGGAGGTTCCCGCCCGGCTCACTGCGGCCATGCCTGAGGGCATCATCATTCACCAGTGCTACCCCGCCGAGCGTAAGCTCAAAGAGCTGGCCTATGTGAACTACATTATCAACTTTGAGTACTCCGAGGGCCGTCCTCAGGCCTCGGAACCCGCCATGCGGGAGTTGCTGAGCCGGGAGAGCCTGGTGATGCAGAAGAAGTCCAACAAGTCCAAAAAGGGCTACACTGAGGTGGATCTCATCCCCCTCATCAAGGGCTTCAATCTGGAGTGCCAGAGTGACACCCTCACCCTGGACGCGGTACTGTGCGCCCAGAATCCGGGACTCAACCCGGAGCTCATCCGGGCGGCCTTCTGTCAGGCCTACCCCGAGTACGCCCCCGATTTTGTCACCTTCCACCGCCGTGAGGTACTGGATATCGACGGAAAACCGTTTAGATGATGGCTTCTTTCTCCCCACGGGGTTGTCAAACGCCCGGGGGAGTGGTATAATACCTCCGCTATTTGAACCGAAAAAAGAGAAGGGAACGATACTATGTCCGGACATTCCAAGTGGCACAATATTCAAAAGACCAAGGGCGCGGCCGACGCCAAGCGCTCTCAGATTTTTACCAAGATCGCCCGTGAGATGATCGTGGCCGTCAAGACCGGCGGCAGCGGCGATCCCGCCAACAACTCCCGCCTGGCCGCCGTTATCGCCAAGGCCAAGGCTGCCAACATGCCCAACGACAACATCAAGCGCACCATCGACAAGGCTCTGGGCGCGGGCAACACCGACAACTTCGAGAGCGTGGTGTACGAGGGCTACGGCCCCAACGGCGTGGCCGTTATCGTGGACGCTCTGACCGATAACCGTCAGCGCACCGCCCCCGAAGTGCGTCACCTGCTGGACAAGTACGGCAAGGGCCTGGGCGCCACCGGCTGCGTGTCCTGGAGCTTTGACCGCAAGGGCGTCATCGTCCTGGACAGCGAGGACCTGGACGAGGACACCGTCATGATGGACGCTCTGGAGGCCGGTGCCGACGATATGCAGGCCGACGACGAGGTCTTTGAGATCTACACCGATCCCGACGCTTTCCCCGCCGTCTCCGAGGCTCTGGAGGCCAAGGGCTACACCTTCCTGGAGGCTTCCGTGCAGATGGTGCCTCAGAACTATGTCAAGCTCACCGACGAGGCTGACATCAAGAACATGGAGAAGCTCATCGACGCTCTGGAGGACAACGACGACGTCCAGAACGTGTACCACAACTGGGAGCAGTAACCCGCTTTCTTGAAAGAAAGCTTGGCAAAGAACTTTGTGCGAAACTTCGTTTCGCCTCTGCTTCGTAAGGTAAAACATAGGGACCCGCCAACCGGCGGGTCCCTGTTTCGTTATCTGTCTCTCTTTGCCGCTTGATAGACACTCAGTCCCAGTCCTGCTCCCACTTAATGAAGTTGCCGGTGGCAGCGTCAATTTCAAAGTCGTACTCGGTGCGGCCTTCCCGCAGCTCGCCCTCATACACGGCCCGGCCATCGTCAAAGTCGAACTCCAGCTTGATCAAAGTGGCATTAGGCGCCTTGGCCTGGGCTAGCTGCTGGGCCTTCTCCCGGGAAATGTAGTTGCCGGAGCTGGTGCCCGTGTTGCCGGAGGAGGGGATGGTGTAGTTCTCGATGTCGTAGTCATAGCCCACGATGGAGCCGGTGGCGGCGTCGATCTCGTAGTCGTACTCCTTGTTGCCGGAGTAGAACTCCACCTCATAGACCACCCGGCCATCCTCCCGGTCCAGCTTCAGCTCCAGGAAGGTGGCCTTGTTGGCGGACAGCCCGGCGTGGCTCAGGGCGATCTCCTTGGCCTTGGCCTCGCCGATGTAGTCGGAGGCGGAATCGTCGTCGTGGATGAGGATGGTCTGGGTGTTCTGGTCCCAGGAGACCTCCGCTCCCAGCAGCTGGCTCAGGGAGGCCAGAGGCAGGTAGGTGGTTCCGTTGTAGACCAGGGGGGAGACCCGGACTCCGGTGGTGTCCCGGACGGTGTAGGTGGTACCGTTGACCTTCAGGGTCATGTCGGGGCGGAAGGTGGCGGTCACAGTCTTGGACTGGCTGGCGGCGGCGGTCCCCAGGACCAGGCAGCTGGTGAGAGCCAGAGCGGCGGCGATATAAGATTTCTTCATAGTAAATTCCTCTCTTTCTTTGTGTGTTGTTTTGCGCTTCTGACTATGAAATGCACCAGGAGAGGATTTTATTGCACAAGCTGAAAAATTTCTGAAAAAATTTTTTCTCTGTCCGCCCCGCCCTCAGGGGGCAGATCGCATTACCTTACCTGACATAACAATGACCTTTTACTTTTTATATAACTCTTTACTATTTACATAACGGAGCCTCTATTCGCACAGAAACGTACACCAAAAGGCGGATTTTTTCTACATAGCGAGAGGAGGCGTAAAAATGGCAAACCCAAAACGGGGATTTGTACTCTATTTTGATAACTATCCTATGATCATTGCTCTGCCGCCGGACCAACGCGGATGGCTGATCACCGCTCTGATGGAGTATGCCGAGCGGCTGAGCCGGGGAGAGGGTCTCCCGCCAGAAGACCTGTTGACTCGCTACCCACCCCTCAGCCCTCAAACCAAGACGGCCTTTCAGTTCATGGCCACAGGGGTAGACCGTGACACCCAGCGCTGGCTCCAACGGCAGAGAGCCGGGGAGGAGCGCCGTAGGACCCGGGAAGGGGAGAGGCCGTCTTCGTCTGCGGCTTCTTCTGCTCAGACACTTCAGGAACAGGCGGAACGGGAGCGCCTGCGCCGGGTGCTGGAATTATCCAAAGGCATCCAATAAGCAAAAAACAGGCATGCGCATCTGCGCATGCCTGTTTTTGGTACAAGTAAGCCTGTAAGCCGGGTTCTGTCTTTTAAGACAGCCATCTATCTCGACGCGCCGTTGCCGACGCGCTCCAGCCGCCTCCCCGGGACGGTCGGGCCAACCTATTGTCCCTCCACGGCGTTGCTCCGGATAGAGTTTACAGCGATGGACTGTTCCCAGCCATCGGGTGAGCTCTTACCTCGCCTTTCCACCCTTACTGGCGGCAAGCCGCCAGCGGTATATCTCTGTTGCACTTTTCCTAGGGTCGCCCCCGGCGGATGTTATCCGTTATCCTTGCCCTGTGGAGCCCGGACTTTCCTCACAGACGGGCCTTTCGCCCCGCCCGCGCGGCTGTCCAGCTTGCTTGCCAAGCTATGATACAGGAAAAAAACCATTCTGTCAAATAAAATTCCGTCTTTCGGGGGAAAAATGAGGACAAAGCAGTTCCAGCGCCCCCTTCCTGATTGAAATTTTTCCAGGGGTGTGATAATATATTTTTAGGTATGCTTGGCTAGAGACCAGGCATCCAAAGAATCTGAAATCACTTCGATGGGAGGAGGACGCATATGTCCACCATTACGGAATATTTAGAGGAACTCAGCGGCCGGTCGGTAACGGTGATCGGTATGGGCATCAGCAATGTGCCCCTGATCAAAATGCTGCTGCGCGCGGGCGTGAAGGTCACCGTGCGTGACAAGGCAAACCGTGAGAAGGTTGCCGACCTGGCCCAGGAGCTGGAGAGCCTGGGAGCCACGCTGGTGCTTGGCCCGGACTATCTGAAGGACCTGGGCGGGGAGCTTATCTTCCGCACCCCGGGCCTCAGCCCCAACACCCCGGAGCTGGCCCAGGCCGTGGAGAACGGAGCCGCCCTGAGCTCGGAGATGGAGGTCTTCTTCCAGACCTGCCCCAGCCACCTGGTGGCCGTGACCGGCAGCGACGGCAAGACGACTACCACCACCATCATCTCGGAATTTTTGAAGGAGGCGGGCAAGACCGTCTATGTAGGCGGCAACATCGGCAAGCCTCTGCTGCCTGACGTGGCCGACATGGACCCGGAGGACTTCGCCGTGCTGGAGCTGTCCTCCTTCCAGCTGATGACCATGGAGCAGAGCCCCAACATCGCTGTCATCACCAACCTGGCCCCCAACCACCTGGACTACCACCACACCATGGAGGAGTACACCAACGCCAAGAAGAACATCTTCCTGCACCAGGGGGAGGGCGACCGGCTCATCCTCAACTATGACAACGAGGTTACCCGTTCCATGGCCGCCGAGGCGGTGTGCCCGGTGACCTGGTTCAGCCGTAAGGAGCGCCTGGAGGAGGGCGTTTATCTCCGGGACAACGCCATCTGGCTGACCAACGAGATGGGCAGCCGGGAAGTGCTGCCTCTCAGCGATATCCAGCTGCCCGGCGTACACAACATTGAAAACTACATGGCCGCCATTGCCGCGGTGGACGGTCTGGTACCTGACAAGTGCGTGCGGGCTGTGGCCCGCCGCTTCCACGGCGTGGAGCACCGCATCGAGCTGGTGCGGGAGCTGGACGGCGTGAAGTACTACAACGACTCCATCGGCACCAGCCCCAGCCGCACCACCGCCTGCCTGGAGTCCTTCAACCAGAAGATCATCCTGATTGCCGGCGGCTACGACAAGGGTGTGCCCTTTACTCAGCTTGGCGTGGAAATCGTGGGCCACGTGAAGGCCCTGTTCCTCACCGGCAACACCGCCGGAGCCATCCGCCAGGCGGTGGAGCAGGCTCCCGGCTACGCCGAGAGCGGCATGATCCTGGCCGAGACCGAGGACCTGGCTGCCGCTGTGGCCGCCGCCCGCCAGGCGGCAAAGCCGGGCGACGTGGTGGTGCTCTCTCCCGCCTGCGCTGCCTTTGACCACTTCAAGAACTTTATGGAGCGCGGCCAGGTATTCAAAAAGCTGGTCCAGGAACTGTAAGGAAGCTGCCAAGGAGGCAAACTGCGTTGAACTATCTTTCCGCTATCAACCGTCTCTCCGCCGCCCCCGGCCCCAGTGGGTTTGAGGGGGCGGTGGCTCGTGTGGCGCTGGATATGCTGAGCCCCCTGGTGGGGGAGGCCTATCTGGACCGCATGGGTAATGTGGTGGGTTTGCGGCCCTGCGGCAAGCCGGGGGCAAAAAAGGTCCTGCTGGACGCCCACCTGGACGAGATCGGGTTTATCATCACCGGGCAAGAGGAGGGCTATCTCCGCTTTGCCCCTCTAGGGGGCGTTGACCCCCGGATGCTCCCCAACCGGGAGCTCACCGTCCTGACAAATCCGCCCCGGCTTGGTGTGGTGGCCTGTCTGCCCCCACACATCCAGAGCCGGGAGGACATGGACAAATCCCAACCTATCTCGGAACTGTATCTGGACCTGGGCCTTACGGAAGAGGAGGCCAAGGCCATTCCCATCGGCACCCCGGCCGTTTACCGGACGGGGTGTCTTGCCCTGGGTAAGGACCTTTTAAGCGGCAAGGCCCTGGACGACCGGGCCTGCTTTGTGCTGCTGCTGCGGGCCTTGGAGCTACTGGAGGGAGAGGAGCTGGATGTGGACCTCGTGGTCCTGGGCTCCACCCAGGAGGAGACCCACAGTACCGGCGCCATCACCGCCGCCTACGGACTCCGGCCCGACCTGTGCGTGGCGGTGGACGTGACCCACGGAGACAGCCCTGACGCCTCCAAGGACAAGACCTTCCCTCTGGGAAAGGGGCCGGTCATCGGCCTGGGACCCAACTGCACCAAGTGGATCTCCGATCTCATGCGCCGGTGCGCCAAGGAGATGGACCTGAATGTCCAGCTGGAGGTCATGTCGGGCTCCAGCGGCACCAACGGCTGGCCTCTCCAGGTGAGCCGGGAGGGCATTGCCACCGGGGTGCTTTCTCTGCCCCTTCGCTACATGCACACCCCCATTGAGACCGCCCACCAGGGCGACATGGAGGACACCGCCCGGCTCCTTGCCCAGTTTATCCGCCGGGTGGGAAAGGAGGGAGCCCTGTGAGAGATCTTCTGAACGAGCTGTGCGCCCTCAACGGCGTGTCCGGAGACGAGGGGGCCGTGCGGGACTTCATCCGCGCCCAGGCCGAGCCCTACGCCGACTCCATCCGCACCGATGCCCTGGGCAACCTCATTGTCTTTAAAAAGGGCAAAAAGTCCACGGGCAACCGCCTGCTTTTGGCCGCCCATATGGACGAGGTGGGCCTCATTATTACCCGGGCTACCGAGGATGGCTTTTTGAAGTTTGACTTCGTGGGCGGCGTGGACCGCCGGGTGGCTCTGGGCAAGCCGGTAGTGCTGGGTCCCAAGAAAATTCCCGGCGTCATCGGCATGAAGGCCATCCACATGCTCTCCCGGGAGGACATGAAGAAGGTGCCCAAGACCGAGGCTTTGTATATCGATATCGGTGCCTCCAGCCGGGAGGAGGCCGAGGAGATGGCGGAGCCCGGCGCCTACGGCTCCTTCGTCTGTGAAGGAGAACCCCTTGGCAGCGATTTCTTCAAGGCCAAGGCCATTGACGACCGGGTTGGCTGCGCCGTGATGCTGAAACTCCTTCAGGAGGAGCTGCCCCTGGACGTGACCTTCGCCTTCACCGCCCAAGAGGAGGTGGGCACCCGTGGTGCCTTCGCCGCCGCCTTTTCTGTAACCCCGGAGGTGGCTTTGGTCCTGGAGACCACCACCGCCGCTGATAGCCCCGCCGTGGAGGAGCACCGGAAGGTGTGCGCTCCGGGTAAGGGACCGGTGATCTCCTACATGGATGGAGGCACCATCTACGACCGGGGACTCTTTGAGGATCTGCGCCGCCTGGCGGAGGACAACGGCATCCCCTGGCAGACCAAGGAGTACCTGGCCGGAGGCAACGACGCCCGCACCATCCAGCGTACCAAGGCCGGCGTGCGGGTGGCGGCTGTGTCTGCCGCCGTTCGCTACCTCCACGCCCCGGCCAGCGTGGGCAGTTTTGCCGACTTTGAAAATATGCTGAAGCTGACCCGGCTGTTTCTGGCCGATCAGGCCACGAAATAGGAGGTTTTCTGCATGGAACTGTTTGAATATATCCAGACCCTCAACGCCGCCCACGGCCCATCCGGGGACGAGGGGGAGGTGCGGGAGACTATCACCCGTCTGGCCGCCCCTTACGCCGACGAGGTGACCACCGACACCCTGGGCAACCTCATCGTCCACAAGAAGGGCTCCGGCCCTCGGGTGATGCTGTGTGCCCACATGGACTCCATTGGCTTCATTGTCACCCACATCGAGAAGGAAGGGTTCCTCCGTCTGGGCCGGGTGGGCGGCATCGCCGCCAGCGAGGCTCTGTACACCCCGGTGCGCTTTAAAAACGGCGTGCGGGGAGTGTTCGCGAAGGAGGAGAAGGCGGAGCCCAAGGGGCTCAAGCTGGACTCCTGCTATGTGGATATTGGCGCGAACGATCAGGATGCCGCCAAGAAGCTGGTTCAGGTAGGGGATACAGCGGTATACGACACGCCTGCCATTCGCAATGGGGATAAAGTAATTTCCCCTTACCTCGACAACCGCATTGCCTGCGCTGTCCTCCTGGACGTGCTGGCCCGGTTGGAGGACTGCCCCAACGACCTGTACTTGGTCTTCTCCGTTCAGGAGGAGGTGGGCCTGCGGGGAGCCAAGACGGCGGCCTGGGCCATCGACCCGGACTACGCCCTGGCGGTGGACGTCACCGACGTGGACGACACCCCAGGCAGCGAGCGCTGCGGCACCGTCCAGCTGGGCAAGGGTGCGGCCATCAAGGTGATGGATTCCTCCGTCATCTGTCACCCCGCTGTGATCTCCGCTCTGGAGGAGGCTGCCAAGACCGCAAACATTCCCGTCCAGAAGGACATTATGCGGGCCGGGGGCACCGATGCGGGCGCCATCCACACCACCCGCCTGGGCGTGCTCACCGGAGGGGTGAGCATCCCCTGCCGATACATCCACACCCCCGTGGAGATGGCCGACTTAAACGACGCCAAACACTGCGCCGACCTGCTGCTGGCCTTTGTGTGCCGGAAGCTGGAACCGATCAAATAAAGAAAGAATAAGGACTGAGAAGGAAAATGGCTTTACACATTAGCAAGCAAGTGCGTCAGCTGGGCGAGCAGGCCCAGGCCGAGCTGCGGGAGCAGTTTGCCCGCATTGACGCCATCGCCCAAGAGAACACCCAGCGGGTGCTGGAGGCGTTCCAGGACCACCGGGTGGCCGATGCCTACTTTGCCGGAACCACCGGCTACGGCTACGACGACCTGGGCCGGGACAAGCTGGACGAGATCTATGCCCAGATTTTCGGCACCGAGGCCGCTCTGGTGCGCATCCAGTTTGTCAACGGCACCCACGCTATCGCCAGCGCCTTGTACGGCTGCCTGAAGGCGGGGGATGTGCTGGTGTCCGCTGTGGGCGCGCCCTACGATACCATGCTCGGGGTCATCGGAGTGGTGGACAAGGGCCACGGCTCTCTGAAAGACTACGGCGTCGAGTATCGGCAAGTAGAACTGCTTGACAACAAACCTGACCTGGAGGGCATGGCCAAAGCGGCCGCCGACCCCCGGGTCAAGGCGGTACTGATCCAGCGCTCCAAGGGCTACGCCACTCGTGCTTCTCTGTCGGTAGCGGAGATCGGGGAGATGTGTAAGGTCATCAAGGCCGCCAACCCCAACGCCGCCATCCTGGTGGACAACTGCTACGGCGAGTTTGTGGAGACCCTGGAGCCCACCCATGTAGGGGCCGACCTGGTAGTAGGCTCCCTCATTAAGAATCCCGGCGGCGGCCTAGCCCCCACCGGCGGCTATATCGCCGGGCGCAAGGACCTGGTGGAGGGGGCAGCTATGCGCCTCACCGTGCCCGGCATCGGTGCTGAGTGCGGCTCCACCCTGGGCAACAACCGGCTGCTGTACCAGGGCCTGTTCCTGGCTCCCCACACGGTGGCCCAGGCGGTGAAGACCGCCGTGTTCGCCGCCCGGGTGATGGAGCTGCTGGGCTATGAGACCGAGCCCCACTCCAGCCAAGTGCGCCACGACATCATTCAGATGATTCACATGCGGGAGCCGGAGGCCCTGAAGAAGTTCTGCAAGGGCATCCAGTTCGGTGCCCCGGTGGACTCCTACGTCACCCCTGAGCCCTGGGACATGCCGGGCTACGACTGCCCCGTCATCATGGCGGCGGGCGCTTTCATTCAGGGCGCGTCCATCGAGCTGTCCGCTGATGCCCCCATGCGGGAGCCCTACACCGTCTATCTCCAGGGCGGCCTGACCTTTGAGTCCGGCCGGCTGGGCGTGCTGCTGGCGGTGGAGGAGCTGCTGGGCGAACACGAATAAGCCAAGCTTCCCGGCGCATACCCTGCCCTGAGGGGGGTGTTGGGATGCGCCGGGAAATTCGCCGCTGTATGGTGCGCTACCGTTTGCGGCATAATAGACGACAAGGAAAACAGCTTGCCCCCTGGATGATTACCTTGGGAGTCGCCGCGGTTGTGGTATTGGTATGTACCGCCGTCCTGGAGGCCCGTCTGCGCCCCATGGTGGTACTGGCCGCCCAGGCTCAGGCCCAGAATGCCATCACCGCCGTGGCCGAGGAGACGGTGGTGGAGGACCTGGCCCAGCGCGGGGTGAGCTATGATGACTTTGTCACCATCCAGCGGGACAGCAGCGGCGCCATCACCGCCCTGACCACCGACATGGCTGCCCTGAATCTCCTGCGGGCTCAGCTGGTGGCCGATGTGCTGGAGGCCCTGGAGGGGGTAGACGTGTCCCAGATCCAGGTGCCTCTGGGCAGTCTGGTGGATCTGGATATTCTTTGGGGCTTAGGCCCCACCTTAAAGGTCCACGCCATGACGGTGGGCACGGTGGACGGGGAGTTTTTCAGTGAGTTCACCTCCGCCGGGGTTAACCAGACCCTCCACCGCATCTGCCTGAAGCTGACCGTACCTCTGACCCTGATGCTGCCCGGCGGGGCGGTGGAGACGGTGAGCGAGACCGAGCTGTGCGTGGCCGAGACGGTGATTGTGGGCCAGGTGCCCCAGACCTATCTGGATGCCGGGCAATGAAGAAAGGGAGGAACCCATGTCAGACGCACAAGAGATCCTGGAACTGCGCCGTGAGCTGAACCAGGCCAACTACGAATACTACGTCAAGGACGACCCCACCATGTCCGACTACGACTACGACCATAAGCTGCGCCGTCTGGAGGAGCTGGAGGGGGCTCACCCCGAGCTCATCACTCCCGACTCGCCCACCCAGCGAGTGGGTGGCAAGGCCCTGGAGTCCTTCACCCAGGTCACCCACCGGGTGCCTCTGGAGTCCCTTCAGGACGTGTTCGACTTTGACGAGCTGCGCGCCTTTGACCAGCGGGTACGTGGGGTGGAGCCCAAGGTAAGCTACTCTGTGGAGCCCAAGGTGGACGGCCTGTCCGTGGCTCTGGAGTACCAGGACGGCCAGTTTGTCCGGGGAGCCACCCGGGGCGACGGCCTGGTGGGCGAGGACGTGACAGAGAATTTAAAGACTGTAAAGTCTATCCCCTTGTCTATCCATGATGTACCTGGGACTCTCATTGTCCGGGGCGAGGTCTATATGCCCAAGAAGGTGTTCCACGCCCTCAACGAGGAACGGGAGAAGCGGGGAGAAGCCCTGTTTGCCAACCCCCGCAACGCCGCCGCAGGTTCCCTGCGGCAGCTGGACCCGAAAATTGCCGCCCAGCGTCGGCTGGACATTGCGGTGTTCAACATCCAGTGGGCGGAAAATGAGGACTTCCACAGCCACACCCAGGGCATCAACTACCTGGCGGACAAGGGCTTTAAGGTGATTCCCCATGTCATCTGCTCCTCCATTGAGGAGGCGGTGGCCCAGGTCCAGGCCATCGGAGAGGGCCGGGAGAACTACCCCTTCGACATCGACGGGGCGGTCATTAAGGTGGACGATCTGGCCCAGCGCCAGACGCTGGGCTCCACGGCCAAATTCCCCCGGTGGGCCGCCGCCTATAAATATCCCCCGGAAGTAAAGACTTCCCGCCTTACAGACATTGTCATTCAAGTGGGACGTACTGGGGTGCTCACTCCCAAGGCGGTGCTGGAGCCGGTGCGTCTGGCAGGCACCACGGTGACCAATGCCACCCTCCACAACCAGGATTTTATCACGGAAAAGGACATCCGCATCGGCGACACGGTGCTGGTTCGCAAGGCGGGGGAGATCATCCCCGAGGTGCTGTCGGTGGTGATGGAAAAGCGGCCCGATGACGCCGTGCCCTACCGCTTCCCAGAGGTGTGCCCCGAGTGCGGCGCGCCGGTGGCGCGGGACGAAGACGGCGCCCACATCCGCTGTACCGGAGCCGAGTGCCCCGCCCAGCTGCTGCGCAACCTGGCCCACTTTGCCAGCCGGGACGCCATGGACATTGAGGGTCTTGGCATCGCGGTGGTAGAGAACCTGGTAAAGGCGGGGCTGGTCAAGACCCCCGGCGACCTGTATTTCCTCCGCGAGGAGGACGTGGCCGAGCTGGAGCGCATGGGCAAGAAGTCGGCCCAGAACCTGCTCTCCGCCATCGAGAAGTCCAAGAGCCAGGACCTGTCCCGGCTGCTCTTCGCCTTCGGCATCCGCCAGGTGGGGCAGAAGGCGGGCAAGATCCTGGCCCAGCGCTTTGGCTCCCTGGACAACCTCCAGGCGGCCACGGTGGAGGAGCTGACCCAGGTGGACGACATCGGCGCCATCACCGCCCAGAGCATTGTGGACTGGTTTGCCAGCCCCCAGAGCCAGCACCTCATCGCCCGCCTCAAGGAGGCCGGAGTGAACATGCAGGCCGAGCAGAAGGGTGAGGACCAGCGCTTTGCGGGAAAAACCTTCGTGCTCACCGGCACGCTGGACCGCTTTACCCGTGCCGAGGCCACCAAGATGATCGAGGACCGGGGCGGCAAGGCCGCGGGTTCCGTATCGAAAAAGACCACCTATGTGGTGGCCGGGGAGGCCGCCGGTTCCAAGCTGCGCAAGGCCCAGGAGCTGGGCGTGCCCGTTCTGACTCAGGAGGAATTTCTGGCCCTGATGGAGTGACCTTGTTTCTCCTGGTAACATGTGCTATACTGAACCATATAAAAAATAGGAAGAAGGGGCTGCCATGGGGGCAAAAAAGGGTTACTTTTTTATTGTAGTCACCATCATCATGTTCACCTCCTATGAGGTGGTACTGAAATTTATCTCTGGGCAGCTCAACTCTATGCAGCTGACTCTGTGCCGGTTTTCGGTGGGTTTCCTCATTCTGCTGCCCCTGGCCCTGCACACCCTGGGAAAGCGGGGAGAGCGGCTGGATGGCAAGAGTGTGGCCTACTTCGCCCTGCTGGGTCTCCTGGGCATCGCCCTGAGTATGCCCATCCTCCACGTGTCGGTGAACTACGCCGGCTCGTCGGTGGCGGCGGTGCTCTTTAGCTGCAACCCGGTATTTGTCACCTTTTTGGCCTTCTTTTTGCTGAAAGAGCCCATTTTACCCCGGCATATTGCTGCTCTGGTGCTGGAGGTGGCGGGCACCATCGCCATTATCAATCCCTTCCAGACCTCGGTGAATCTGCTGGGGACAGGGCTGGCTCTGCTGTCCACCATTCTGTTCTCCTTCTACGGAGTCATGGGCAAGCGCAAGTGCGCCCAGTACGGCGGGGCAGTAGTCACCTGCTTCAGCTTCTTCTTTGGCAGCCTGATTTTGCTGGTGTTCATTCTCCTGTCCCACATTCCCGCCCTGGCTCAGATGCTCACCGGGGCTGGGCTCAGCGAGTTTGCCAACATCCCTATCTTCGCGGGGTACACCCTGCAAAACCTGCCCTACGTGCTGTTTGTGTCGGTCGGTGTGGCGGGCATCGGCTTTTGCTGCTATTTCCTTGCCATGGAGTACCAGCCCGCCAGCGTGGTCTCCCTGGTCTATTTCTTCAAGCCGGCTCTGGCGCCGGTGCTGGCCTGGATGGTTCACGGCGAGATCATCGCCCCCAACATGCTGCTGGGCATCGTGCTCATCGTGGCCGGTTCTCTGTGTGCCATCATCCCGGGTATTCTGGAAGCAAAGCGAGTTTCTTTGCATAAGTAAGATATTCTACATATGAGTGAGGGGAAACATCATGTCCGTATCCAAAGTTTATTTTACTGATTTTCATACTGAGGCCTTCGGCGACGGCCTGCCCACCAAGCTGAAAAAGCTGATCAAGCGGGCCGGCATTGCCGACCTGGACCTGGAGGGTAAGTTTGTCGCCATCAAGATGCACTTCGGCGAGCTGGGCAACATCAGCTATCTGCGTCCCAACTACGCCCGTGCGGTGGTGGACGTGGTAAAGGAGCTGGGCGGCAAGCCCTTCCTCACCGACTGTAACACCATGTATCCCGGCAGCCGGAAGAACGCCCTGGAGCACCTGGAGTGCGCCTGGCAGAACGGCTTTACGCCCCTGACTGTGGGCTGTCCCATCCTCATCGGTGACGGTCTGAAAGGCACCGACGATGTGGAGGTGCCCGTGGTGGGCGGCGAGTACGTGGAGAAGGCCAAGATCGGCCGGGCTGTGATGGACGCCGATGTGTTTATCTCCCTGACCCACTTCAAGGGCCACGAGATGACCGGCTTTGGCGGCACCATCAAGAACATCGGCATGGGCTGCGGCTCCTGGGCCGGCAAGACCGAGCAGCACGCCAGCGGCAAGCCCCAGATCGACCCCAAGCTGTGCCGGGGCTGCACCCGCTGCCAGAAGGAGTGCGCCAACGGCGGCCTGGTCTTTGACAAGGAAGCCCGGAAGATGACCGTGGATCAGAACAACTGCGTAGGCTGCGGCCGGTGCCTTGGCGCCTGCAACTTTGACGCCATCTACTTTGTCAACGACAACGCCAACTCCACTTTGAACTGCCGCATGGCTGAGTATACCAAGGCGGTGCTGGATGGCCGTCCCAACTTCCATATTTCTCTGGTGGTGGATGTGTCTCCCAACTGTGACTGCCACGGGGAGAACGACATCCCCATCCTGCCCAACATCGGCATGTTTGCCTCCTTTGACCCCCTGGCCCTGGATCAGGCCTGCGTGGACGCCTGCCTGGCCGCTCAGCCCATGCCGGGCAGCCAGCTGGCCAAGCATCTGGCCGACCCCAACTTCCACGACCACCACGACCACTTCACCAACTCCACCCCCGAGTCGGAGTGGAAGAGCTGCCTGGAGCACGCAGCCAAGATTGGACTGGGCTCCCGGGAGTATGAACTGATTGAGATGTAAAGGATAGAAACTTGCCCCGCCTGGAGAGCCAGGCGGGGCGTTTTCTGTTTACTTTGCCCCGAAAGTCTGGTACAATCAGAGGGCAAAGGGAGGCTGTCATGAAAGAGAAGATCCTGTACTACTGTACCGAATGTGGAAATGAGACCCCCAAGTGGCAGGGCAAGTGCCCGGCCTGCGGGGCATGGAATACGATTGTGGAGCGCCCGGCGGAGAAGGCCTCCAAAAAGGGACCGGTGCGCTCGGTGGGCAGCGGCCTGGGGGTGGCGGTGAACCGTCCCAAGCCCATCGCCCAGGTGGAGACCACCGACGAGCGCGCTTTCCACCGGAATGGGCGAGTTGACCGGGTGCTGGGCGGAGGAGCCGAAGGGCTCTCTGGTGCTGGTGGGCGGCGCGCCGGGCATCGGCAAGTCCACCCTGATGCTCCAGATCTGCGGCTCTCTGTGCCGGTTTGCCAACGTGCTGTACGTCTCCGGCGAGGAATCCGAGCGGCAGATCAAGCTGCGGGCCGAACGGCTCAAAGTAGGCGGGGAGGGGCTGTACCTCCTGTCGGAAACCAGCCTGGACAACCTGGTGGACGCCGTCCACGAGTTAAAGCCCGATATCCTGATTGTTGACTCCATCCAGACCCTCTACCACGGGGACCTGTCCGCTTCGCCGGGCAGCGTGAGCCAGGTGAAGGAGTGCACCATGGCCCTGATGCAGCTGGCAAAAGGGGAGGGGCTCACCATTTTTGTCATTGGCCACGTCAATAAGGAGGGCTCCATCGCCGGACCCAAGGTGCTGGAGCACATGGTGGACTGTGTCCTGTACTTTGAGGGCGAACGGCATATGTCCTATCGCATCCTCCGGGCGGCCAAAAACCGTTTCGGTGCCACCAATGAAATTGGCGTGTTTGAGATGGAGGACGGCGGGCTCAGCGAGGTGCCCAACCCCTCGGAGACCCTGCTGGCCGGCCGGCCGGAGGGCGTGCCCGGCTCCTGCGTCACCTGCGTGATGGAGGGCGTGCGGCCGGTGCTGGCCGAGGTGCAGGCCCTGGTGGTGCCCAGCAGTTTGGGCAACCCCCGGCGGGTGAGCAACGGCTTTGAGTATAACCGGGCCATGCTGCTGCTGGCCGTGCTGGAAAAACGGGGCGGCCTGCTGCTGGGGAACTGTGACGCCTATTTGAACGTGATCGGCGGTCTGTCTCTGGACGAGCCCGCCGCAGATCTGGCTGCCATGATGGCCATGGCGTCCAGTTTTCGGGACAAGCCGGTGCCCAGCGACCTGGCCGCCATCGGTGAGGTGGGACTAACCGGAGAGCTGCGTGCCGTGAACACCTTGGGGCAGAGGCTGTCCGAGGTACGGCGGCTTGGCTTCACCAAGTGTCTGATCCCCAAGCGCACCCAGGGGAAGCTGGTGGTGCCGGAGGGACTGGAGCTCATCCGGGTGGCCAACATTCGGGAGGCTCTGGCGGCCTTGCTGTAAGGGCTTAGAAGCCAGGGGCACAAAGTTGACACAGCCATAGCCGGGCCGGCCCCAGGAGCCGGCCCGGACCAATTCACATAGCCCGTCCCGCTGATAGACGCAGGGGTCGGTGCAGTGGATCAAACTCATGGACACACACCTCCAAAAAACGGGTGTCCAAAGTATGTCCGCCGCGCCGCCGCTTTATCCGGCGGGACAGATCATCCGAAAGGAGGGGCCGCTGTGGCCTATTTTCGGGTAACTACATAAGTCAACAAAATAAAAATTTTGTTGACTAGAGTGGAGGCTAAAACGGCCTCTGCCCTGGATTTGCCCGATTTTGGCCGGTTTCCGGCCATCCCGGCGGCCGCCGCAATATGATAGATTATCGTACCGAAGCACCACCTATTTTACGTGATTTTCTTGTTTATCATGAGACCATTCAGGGCCACTCCCGGGCCACCGTGGACGAATACTTTCTGGACCTGCGCAGCTTTTTCCGATTTCTCAAGCTGGACAAAGGCCGCGTAGCCAAGGACACGCCGTTTGATGAGATCTCCATTGATGACGTGGATCTGGATCTGGTCCGCGGCGTCACGCTCAGCGATGTGTATGCCTATATGAACTATCTGTCCCGAGACCGTGCGGTCCATCCCAACAGCTCCGACGCCCACTACGGCCTGGCGCCTGCTGCCCGTGCCCGCAAAGCCGCCGCCATCCGTTCCTTTTATAAATACCTCTCCAGCAAGGCCAAGCTCATCACTGAAAACCCCATGCAGGACCTGGACGCACCACGGCTGAAAAAGACGCTGCCCCGTTACCTGAATCTGGATGAGAGCGTGGAACTGCTCAGTCATGTGGACGGCCCCAACCAGGTGCGGGATTACTGTATCCTAACTCTGTTTCTCAACTGCGGCCTGCGAATCTCCGAGCTCATCGGCCTCAATGTCACCGATGTACGCGGCGATCAGCTGCGGGTGTTAGGCAAGGGTAACAAAGAGCGTGTTCTCTTTTTGAACGAGGCCTGCCGCTCTGCTTTGGATGACTGGATGACGGAGCGCTCCACCCTTACCCTGCTGGATCAAAACGCCCTGTTCGTCACCCCCCGCAACCGCCAGCGCATCACCCGGGCAGCGGTCCATAAGCTGGTAAAAAAGCATCTGTCTGCCGCCGGACTGGACAGTACCAAGTACTCCTCCCACAAGCTGCGCCACACCGCCGCCACCCTGATGCTGCAAAACGGCGTGGACGTGCGCACCCTTCAGGAGGTGCTGGGCCACGACCACCTGAACACCACTCAGATCTACACCCACGTGGACAACGATGATCTGCGCACCGCCGCCCGGGCAAATCCCCTGGCTAAGGTGCGGAAAACAGCAAAAGAAAAGAAAAAAGACGAATCATAATCAAAAAATGCGCCGGAAACTTGGTCCTACCAAGCTTCCGGCGCATTACCTCTTCCCTATCCCCTCTTACATTTTACCTTTACTAGCTCCGTTCCCAGCCGCCAAAGAGGCAGCAGATAGAGGAAAAACGTAAAGCAGATGCTAACCATAGGCGCTCCCACCGAGGCCAGCGGCACTCCGGCCGCAATGGACCAAGGGATCAGCGGTGCCGCTACCACCGCCGTATCCTCCAGGGCGATGGCGGTCTCCTCCCGGCTGGGCTGGGCGTCCTTGCACAGCTGGTGGGTCAGAATGATAGCCAGCGTCTGATTACAGGCCACGGCAGAGGCCAGCACGCCGGTGCACAGCATGGCCCCGTAGGGGGTGATGCGCCGGCTGAGAGTCAGAATGGCCTGCTGCAGCCCGTCCAGCAGCCCGGTTTTTTGGAAAATGCCCGAGTAAGCCGAGGAGATGCACACGATGACGGCAACCTTCACCATAGAAATGACTCCGCCGCCGTTGAGCATGGCCCCCACCGCCTCCTCCCTGGCCTGGTAACCAAGCAGGGCGCAGTGCAGCAGCTCCACCGGCTGGACCCGCTGGAGAAGCAGGCAGATGGGAATAGCGGAGAGAATACTGGCCCCCATGGCCCACTTCACCGGCACCCGGCCCAGCGCCAGCGCGAAAATCACCAGAGCGGGCAGCAGCGCGATCCAATGCAGTTGAAATTCCGTCTCAAACAAAGCAGCCAGATCCAGAGAGGTCTGGGTGTGGGGTGTGACCATGCCCACAAAAAGGTACAGCAGACTGGTCACCACAAAGGGCAGCCAGGCGGTACGCAGCATGGACCGGATGTTGTCAAAGATGCTGGTCTGGGTAAGCTCTGCCACCAGCAGAGCGCTGGTGGACACAGGAGAGCATCGGTCTCCGAAGAACACGCCGGAGAGCACCGCGCCTCCGATCAACACCAGAGGCACTCCCATGGCTGTGCCCAGAGTGGCGCAGATGACTCCCATAGTGGCCGCCGCGCCAAAGGCGGTACCGGTCAGAACCGAAACCAAGCAGTTGAGCAAAAAGGTCATCAAAAGGAATACAGAGGGCTGGATAAACGGCGTGGTGTAGCTGATGATGGCCGGAATGGTACCCGAAGCCCGCCACAGGGCGGTGAGCACGCCGATGAGCAGGAATGTGACCAGAATGTTCCGGGCGGTTTTGACTCCGTCCAGACACATACTCCCCAGCTCCCGCCAGCCATAGCCTCGCCTGCGTCCGTAAGCCAAAAAGATGACTAATCCAACCGCCAGAGCGTACAGAATGGACCAGTTCAGAGCCACGCACACCACCAGAGCAGCACAAAACAGCAGCAGCGTCAGCGTTTCCACGTCTCCATCTCCCCTCTCTCCTGCCAATTAGCATAGCACACCCAGCTCCAAATGAAAAGAGGGCAGACAAGCGCGCCAGGAATCTGGAGAATATCCAGATTCCCGGCGCGGTCAATCGTAAGGCGTTTTGTTATGAATCTGCCCGCCGGACGGTAAGGAAATAGTGCTCTGTCTCCGCTTCCAGCTCCACGGTCTTGATGCCTGCGTCCAGGTCAAAGCCGAAGTTCTGCCACAAAATTTCAATCTGTCCCCGGTCTTCCAGAGTGGCAGTCTGCTCCGTACAGGTAAGGTTAGAACCCAGGGTGGTCACCAGATCGTAGCCCCGTGTTCCCTGATTGGCCCGGTCGCAGCTATAATCGTAGCTGGCCTCTTTTTCCATGGATACGGTCACCGTGAGGCTGCCCCCGGCGGGGACCGTTACCTGGGTTTCCAGCCAGCACACCCGCTGGATGCCCTCCGCGTCGGAGGCCACATCCTCCAGCCAACCGGAACTGTATCGCGATTTTTCCTGGGCAGTCAGCCCGCCATAGGCCAGCAGCTGTTCTAAAACCACACGGTAATAGAGTTCAAAGTCCACCTGGGTTTCCCGGCCATTGGTCATCCGGGTCAGCACCTCCCGCAGCATGGTATCAAGGTCGCTCTCGTACCGCTCCACGGTGACGCCGCACCCCTCCAGCTGTGGGGTATCCTCATCCACGCCGCCGGCGATATAGCCTCCCACGGTCAGATTCTTAATGTCCTCCCCGATCACCAGCAGATAGAAAGGTTCCCCATAGTTGGACTCCCGCTCTTCCGGGATGGAGAAGCCCTGGACCATAGCGCCGCTCTCCGGATCATACCGGCAGGCATGGAAGCCATAGGTCAAAACACGGGTTTTATTGTAATCCAGATCAAAGGCTGCACGAATGGTGGGATTGGATGTCTCTCCTCTGTCCTCGGGCGCGTAGGGGTCAGTGAATTGATAGACCGTCACAGAGATTCCGCTTACATCGGGGGCCGTCCCCAGGGCACGGGCCAGATAGCTGCCGTCGGAGAGCAGATCCCGGTAGTTCTCCCAACTCTCTGTGGCATCCAGATTGATGCTGCCCCCCTCCTCGCCTTCCAGCAGACCTCCGCCCCCTTCAAACGCTCCGGCATAGGAGCCCAGATACAGATCGGTTTCCACCTCGCTCCCGTCCACAGTCAGCACCGGAAGCTCCAGGCTGTGCAGTGAGGTGACAAAGGGGTAGAGCAGGGTGATGTCCTGATCCGTTTCCCCATGGTTCGTCAGAGTATACGCGTCGGTAACCAGGATGTGGTCGTCATATCGCTCCAGCTCCAACTCTTCATCCCACACCGGCACCCAGGGAGCAAAGTCCAGGGTAATGGCCCGTTGGGCGGTAATATTTTTGTTTTCCTCCCGCAATGTCATGGGAAGCACCGGCCCGGCGTAGGACTGAAAGGTGATGGCACCGTCCGCGCCGCTGACAGGCTGGCTGGATCGTCCGCCCAGCAGGGGAATTCGTCCGGTGACAACCCCTACCACCAGGCAGAAGCAGGCGGCCAAGGCTGCCCAGCGGCCCTTTTTACGCTTCTTTCTGGGCTCCAGGGCCGGGTCGATCATCTCGTCGTTCAGGTGGCTGATGGCCTCAAAGAGGCGCTCGCTCTGTTTGCTCATAACACCACGCCCTCCTTCTCCAGCGCCTGACGCAGACTCTGGCGCAGCCGCCGCAGCCGTTGGGCCAGTCCGTTGGAGGAACAGCCTAGTCCGGCCGCCAGTTCTTTGACTGCCTCTCCGCACCAGTACCGGCGGAGAAACAAATCCCGCTCCTCCTCATCCAGAGCCTGAAGCCACCGCTCCACCGCCCGGGCCACCTCCTGGGCCTCCCACTGCTCCTCCGCGCTGGGCACCGCCGGGACGCACTCCTCCAGTTCCAGCACCAACGCCTCCATTCCCCCGCCCCGCTTGGCGCTGTACCGCTGCCGCCAGCGGTCAATGGACAGGTTGCGCACGATGCGGCACAGGTAGGCCCGCAGACTGTTGGGCCGCTGAGGCGGCATGGTATTCCAGGCCCGGTGCCAGGTGTCGTTGACGCACTCCTCCGCGTCGGGCCGGCTTTGCAGAATGTTGTAGGAGACGCTGCGGCACACCGGGCCGTACTTCTCCTCCGAGGCGGTAATGGCCCGCTCCTCCCGCTTCCAGTATAAGGCCACGATCTGCTTGTCCTCCATGTGGGTTTCCCCCCTTTTCCCTTCACCTATTCAGACGGAATTGCCCGGGGAATATGACCAAAATTCTTTCTTTTATTGTACCATGGGAGAAAAATCCTGCCAATGCTCTCGTCCCGCCATTGCGAAACAGTCTCCCCTGTGCTACAATTTATCCCGATGTTTGGAAATTTCTCAGAAAAGAGGGTTTATTTATGTATCCCATCTATGTTTTGATCGCGCTGCTGCCCCCGGTAGCTATGCTGATCGTGGGTATCTGGTGGAAGGTATCTCCCCCCAAGATGGAGGGAAAAGGTCTGGCCTACCGCACCCAACTGTCTACCAAGAGCCCGGAGGCGTGGGCCTTCGCCCACAAGCACTGCGCCCGGCTGTGGGTGCGCATGGGCGTGATTCTGACCGCGGCGGCGGGCATCGCCATGTACCTGCTGCGGGACCAGGACTACCAGACCTTCCTCATCTGGATCCTCGCGGGCGAGATGGCTTTGTTCTGCGTCTCCGCCTTCCTGGTGGACGCCCTGCTGAAAGCAAATTTTGGAGAATAAGTAAGAAGTGGCCCGTCCGGCATAGCCGGACGGGCCTTTTTTGTCTATGAGGATAGGCAGACCTGGGCCAATACGGCGGCCATTTTGGTCTGGTAGCCCTCCTGACGGAGCATTGCCTCCTCCTCTGGATTGGAGAGAAAGCCGCACTCCACCAACACTGCCGGGCAGTCCACGTGATTCATCAGATACACATTGTCGCCGATGGGCTTGGCCTGACGACTGTTATCGGGCTGCAAATTGGTCTGAATGGCCTGCTGGAAGGATTCCGCCAAGGCCTGGGAATCCTGGGTGGGAGCAAAGAAAACCTGTGAGCCGTGGTATTGACTCTGGGAGAAGATATTCTGGTGGATACTCACCAGCACCGCTCCCTCCAGTGCCTGCACGGTCTCGGCCCGGTTGTGCAGGTCGGAAACCTTCTTCTCCCGTAACGTTTCCGCCTCCGGGTCGTGCAGGGAGATATCCTCCTCCCGCATAAGGTAGCTGTTCTCCCCGTAAAAGCCCAGCAGGGCGTCCAGCCGTTTAGCAATGGCCAGATTGATCTGGCTCTCCGGTACCCCAGTCACCGACACCGCACCTCCGTCTTCCCCGCCGTGCCCCGGATCGACCACCCAAACCCGCTCTCCTTCCGGCCAGGAAGCCGCCGGAGCAACCGCGCCCAGATAGGTCTGCACCAACATTCCCGCACTCAGCACCGCCAACAGCCCCGCTAAAATCAGCAGGGACCCCCATCTCATCCTCTTCAACCGCACATCCCCCCTCCCCGTATTCTATGGAGCGGGGAGGTCGACTATGTATGGACCCTCCCGCCCTGAGGTGCATAGGATGCACCGGGAGGCCGCTCAGCCTCCCAATCCCAACCGAGGAGGAATTATCTTGAATATGGAAAATGGCAGCTCCTGCCCTCTGCCCAGCTGCCCGGACCGCTACGGCACTCTGCCGTCCTGCGCGGGTCTGTCGGTGCCCTATGTTCCCTTCCAACAGGAAGGTTCTCAGAAATATAGCCAGAGCGACGCGCTGAGCAATGGCACTCTGTTTCCCGGCCTGAATCTTCCCTTCCGCCTGAAAGTGGAGGGCAGTACCGTCCCTGTCGGTCCCCTGGCCGAGCTCCAGGCTCTGGAGTTTGTGGTCGCGGAACTTGGCATGTATCTGGATACACATCCCAGCGACCAGGAGGCCTTCGACCTGTTTCAGAAGTACGCCGCTATGGAGAAGAGCGCCCGGGAGACCTATCAGGCCAAGTTTGGCCCTCTGACCCAGAGCGCCTCTGCCAACGGGGAGAATTACCAGTGGCTCAAGGAGCCCTGGCCCTGGAACTATGCGCAAAACGAGGTGAAGTGACATGTTTCTTTATGAGAAAAAGCTGCAGTTCCCGGTAAAGGTGGCCACTCCCAACCCCAAGCTGGCCTCCTTCATCATCAGCCAGTACGGCGGCCCCGACGGCGAGTTGGGTGCGGCTATGCGCTACCTCTCCCAGCGCTACGCCATGCCCTATGCGGAAGCCAAAGGCCTGCTCACCGACATCGGCACCGAGGAGCTGGGCCACATGGAGATGGTGGCCGCCCTGGTCCATCAGCTCACCCGAAACCTGAGCGACGAGGAGGTGCGCAATAACGCCTCCTTCGCCCCCTACTTTGTAGACCACACCACCGGCGTCTACCCCACTGCCGCTTCCGGTTTCCCCTGGAGCGCGGGAGGCATGCAGTCCACCGGCGACGTGATCGCCGACCTCACCGAGGACCTTGCCGCAGAACAGAAAGCCCGCGTCACGTATGACAATATCCTGCGTCTCAGCGACGATCCCGATGTAAACAACGTCATCCGCTTCCTGCGGGAGCGGGAGATCGTCCACTTCCAGCGCTTTGGCGAGTGCCTGCGGCTGTGCAAAGAGAAGATGGACGCGAAAAATGTCTATTTTACCAACCCTGCCTTTGACAGTTCTCCTGCTCCTCAACCCCGCACCGGCATGGCCAAGGGATAAGAAAATGCCGCCTGGACCCTTCGTCCAGGCGGCGTCCTTTTTATGAAATTAGAGTGCTATGCCGGGCAAAGCCCTCCACCGCAGCGGCCCAGGCGTCCGGCGCGCACCTGGATGAGCTGAGCGGTGACGCTCACGGCGATCTCCGCCGGAGTCTCTCCTCCAATGTCCAGGTCGATGGGCAGATGAATGGTCTCGATCTGTTCCCGGGAGAAACCCCGGCGCTCCAGCTCCCCCCACAGAAAGGCTTTCTTTTTGCGACTGCCCATGCAGCCTACATAGTAGGGGCGCTGCTCCAGCACCTGACACAGGACCTCCAGGTCGTGCTGGTGACCCGGCGACATAACCACCGCATAGTCCCGGCGGGTGAGCTGTACCTGCTCCCCGATATTCTCAAAGGAACCCAGCACCACCTTCTCCGCCCCGGGAAAGTTCTGGGGCTGGGCAATCTCCTCCCGGCTGTCAAAGACCACCACCCGAAACCCTACTTGGGAGAGCATGGGGGCCAGAGCCTGTCCCACATGGCCGCCGCCGAAGAGATACAGCACTCCGTCCCAGCCCATGGGTTCGGTGTACATCCCGTCCTCGAAAAGAGGGGCGGTCTGAGGGCGCCCCGCCAGCGTTTCCGGCAGTTCTCCTTCTCCATATGCCACAAGGTCATATACTTGCTCCTTATTGTGAATTAAAAGCAAGCAAGGATTTCCACTTTTCAAAAATTCAATTAGGCGCTCCAGGTCAGCCAGCTGCTTCTCCCCCAGAGTCTGGATGCACACCGTTACCGCTCCGCCGCATACCATGCCGGTCCGGCTGGCCTCGCCCCCCAGGGAGTAGTGCTCCAGGCCGCCCTGGGCTGTGCCATCCATCACAGCAGAAGCCCGCTGCTGGACCAGGTTCTCCACCGCGCCGCCGCTCACCGTGCCAATCCAAGTCCCGTCGGACAGCAGCGCCATCCGTGCCCCAGCTCCCCGGGGTGCGGAACCCGCACTGTCTACGATGGTACACAGCACCGGCGCGCCGCCCTGGCGGATACAGTGTGTGAGAGCGGAAAAAAAGGTGTAATCGGTCATGCTTTCCTCCTAATACAAGTAAATTCGCTTGTCGCCCTGATAGGGGACCACCCGGCCCACCAGTTGGGGCGCAGGCACCCGGTTGTCCTGCCGCAGCTCTTCCAGCAGAGCCGGTGCGTCCTCCGGGTGGACGGCCATCATCAGGCCACCGGAGGTCTGGGGGTCGTACAGGAGGTCCTGAACGGCCAGCTCGGTCTCTCCCGGCTCCACCCAACTTTCTGCAAAGTGGCGGTTGCGGTATACCCCAGCGGGCAGCACCCCCAGCCGGGCCAGCTCCAGAGCCTGGGGAATGAAGGTGATGCCGGACAGGTCCAAATGAACCTCCGCCTCGCTCCCCTGGGCCATCTCCAGCAGGTGGCCCATCATGCCGAAGCCCGTGACGTCGGTGCAGGCATGGACCCGGTATTTTACCATGATATCCCGGGCGTACTTGTTGAGGGTCATCATCAGCCCCTCGGCAAAGGTTCTTGTCTCCTCGTCGGTCAGGCTGCCCTTGATGCCGGCGGTGAGCACCCCGATACCAACGGGCTTGGTGTAGATGAGCACATCTCCAGGCTGTGCCCCGGAGTTGGTGAGCAATTTGTCCGGATGGACAAAGCCGGTCACTGCCATGCCGTACTTGGGCTCCTTGTCGTAGATGCTGTGGCCGCCGGTGATGATGGCTCCCGCCTCGTAGGCCTTCTCGTAGCCGCCCCGGAGGATGGCGTGGACCGCCTCCTTGGGCATGTCCTCGGGCACTGCCATCACATTGAGCGCCAGCTTGGGCTCTCCGCCCATGGCGTACACATCGGACAGGGCGTTGGCCGCGGCAATGGCACCGAAGGTGTAGGGGTCATCGGCGATGGGGGGAAAGAAGTCTACCGTTTGCACCAGAGCCAGTTCGTCGGACAGCTTGTACACCGACGCGTCATCGCTGCGGTCGTAGCCCACCAGCAGGTTGGGGTCCTGGCGCACCTTCAGGCCTTCCAGAAGCTTGCTGAGCTCCCCCGCACCCACTTTCGCGCCGCACCCGGCGCACTCGGCCAGTTTGGTCAGTTTGATTTCGTCCATTCTCAGCCCTCCAATGCATGGGTCAGGTGGAGCAGAGCCTCCAGCACACCGCCGCCTACCGCCAGGGCCTTGTCCGAGGCGCACAGGCAGTGGTCCGGCTTACACCGGGGGTCAATGTCCCCGCACTTCATGCCCTTAAACACCTCAATGCCGTCCTGGAGCAGTCCCCGGAGACAGCCGTCAATGGTGCACCGTATGGGTG
>NZ_JBKVXZ010000038.1:0-33373 GCF_046973065.1 Flintibacter sp.
AGGCCACCTCCGTCTTGCCGTAGCCCACGTCGCCGCACAGCAGCCGGTCCATGGGTACGGGAGACTCCATATCCTTTTTAATTTCCTGGATACACCGCAGCTGGTCGTCGGTCTCGGTGTACTCAAACTGCTCCTCAAACTCCCGCTGCCAGGGGGAGTCGGGGGAGAAGGCGTAACCTGGCTGGCGCTGGCGCTGGGCGTAGAGCTCGATAAGCCCCTTGGCCAGGTCCTGCACTGCCTTTTTTGCCCGGGTCTTGGCCCGTTCCCAGTCAGTGCCTCCCAGCTTGGAGAGCTTTTTCGTCTCCTGGGCGTCCTCGCCGCCGCCAATATACTTGGAAATGAGGTCCAGCTGGGTGGCGGGGACGTAGAGCACGTCGGAGCCGGCGTAGGCGATCTTCACATAGTCCTTTTCAATGCCGTCGGCGGGCATCTTCACCATGCCCACGTAGCGGCCCACGCCGTGGTGCTCGTGGACCACCAGGTCGCCGGGGGAGAGGTCGGCATAGGATTTGAGCTTCTGGCGGTTGGTGGTCTCTTTTTTTTGCCGGGGCCGCTTTTGGGGGGCGGCCTGGCCCTCGGTGATGACGGCCAGCTTCAGGTCGGGGTATTCCATACCGCCGGACAGGCCGCCCACGGTGAGCATGATCTGTCCCGGCTTGGGCAGGGTCTTGGGAGAGAACTCCACCCCGGAGTTCACCTTCTGCTCCCGCAGAAGGGTCTGAAGGTTCAGCGCCCGCTGCTCCGAGGACACCAGCACCAGTACCCCGAACCCGGCAGACTGGTAGTGGCTTAAATCCTGCACTGCCGTCTCCAGGCTGGCTCCGAAGGAGGGGAGCTGCTTGGCCATCAGGGACAGCACACACCGGGGGGGCGTGGGGTAGGTGGAGAGGGTAAAGGAGTCCAGATAGGCCACCGGCCAGTTCTCCAGCACCTGGTTGAGCTGGGCAAAGGAGCGGGACAGGTCGCCGCAGCTGCCGTCCAGCTCGCCACGCTCCAGCAGGGTCTTTACATCCTCCTCCATCTGCCACTGGTAGGTTTTGGCCCGCTCGGCCACCCGGCTGCTCTCGGAGAAGAGAACGCAGGCGTCCAGGGGCAGGTAGTCGGCGGCGGTGGCCAGGGTGGGGTAGATGAGGGGGAGGTAGCGGTCCACAGCGGGGAGGGAGCGGCCCTGCTCCAGGGCCTCCCGGTCGGCCTCCAGGGTGGCTTTCAGCTCCTTGTGGCCGTCCTTCTCCGCTTTGGCGATGCGTTTGTCCAGCAGAGCCAGCAGGCCGCCCAGACCCCCGGGGGCCAGCTGGGGTAGCGTTTCCGCGCCGGGCAGGAGGACCGCCCGGTCCAGATTCTCCGTGCGCCGCTGGGTGGCCGGGTCGAAGGAGCCCATGGCGTCCACCTCGTCACCCCAGAACTCGGCCCGGACCGGGGCGTCCATGGCGGGGGAGAACACGTCCAGGATGCCGCCTCGCAGGGCAAACTGGCCGGGACCCTCCACCTGCTGGCAGCGGGTATAGCCGGCGGCAGTGAGACAAGCGGCCAGGTCGTTGAGATTGATCTGCTGACCGGTGGCCAGTTCCAGGGTGGCCTGTTTGAGGACATCAGGAGGCAGGGTGCGCTGCTGGAGGGCCTCCACCGAGGCCACCAGGCAGGGCAGTTCGCCCTCCGACAGAGCCCACAGCAGCTTCAGTCGCCGGTGCTCCCACTGGTGGGAGACGGTGGCGGCGTTGTGGAAGGTAAACTGCCGGGCGGTGAGCACCGGCACACTCTGGCCGGTGAAGAAGGCCAGGCCCCGGGCCATGCGTTCGCACTCGCTTTCATCGGCGCACACCACTACCACCGGCCGCTCCGAGGCCGCGCCCAGGGCGGCGGCAAAGTGGGCCCGGTGTACCGCACCCAGGCCGGACACCGCCGCCGGGGACTGTCCCCCGTCCAACGCGGCCAGCAGCTGCTGGAATTCCGGCAGGTTTTGTAAAACAGAACGTAATATATTCAAAGCAAATCACTCCTAGTGACCTTATATTCCATAATATGGAAGTTATAGACGCGCCAATGCCCCCGTTTCCAGACAGAGACGGGGGGTGGTACGATTTTGCGCCCGGGGAGACTTGCCTCAAACGTCTGCCGGGGCGGGGTTTTTTGAAAGGATACCCCTATTTTACCCCAGAGAAAGGGGGTGTTACAAGGGAAATTTCGCTGCAGGCGCAGCAAAAAAGCATCCGTACTCCGGATGCTTTTTTTGCGTATGAAAAAGTTGTGAGTTGTGCGGTTATCCCTGGAGCAGGCGGCGCAGCAGGGGGATCCTGGACACGCAGGCGGCAAACAGGAAGGAGAGCAGGGCGGTCAGCACGCCCTGCAAAACCAGAGCGGCAGCCAGAGGCAGAGCGTCAGGCTGCAGATGGGTGATGACGTCCAGCACCAGAGGGTGGACCCAGTACACACCAAAGACCACCTGGGCGCACAGGCGCAGGGGCTTTTGGGCCGGGCGCAGCGCCTGGGCATGGCAGGAAAAGAAGGTGCGCACCCACACGAACAGGGCGGCGGCAATGAGATAGTGGGGGAAGGCGTAGCCGCTTTCAAAGGGGAGATAGCTCTGTTCCGGGCGGGCGTAGAGCAGATTCCCCACCAAATGCACGGCGTATCCTGCCACGCCGCCCAGATAGACCAAAAGCCGGGTCCGGCGGCTCAGCTCCTGCCGCCCCAGCAGCCAGCCCAACAGGACATACCCCACCAGTCCCTCCAGCATAGGGCCGAACAGCACAACCTGGAAGGGGAGGATTTGATTGAGGGCTGGACGGAGGGTGGAGGAGAACAGAATGATGCCAAACAGAAGCAGAATCTGCCGGGGGGTGCAGGTCTCGATCAGCCGCCGCAGGAAGGGGCAGATCAGGTAGATGCCAAGGAGCATGTAGATGTACCACATGTGGTACTTCACGCCCTGGCCCAGAAGAAGCTGCAGAAAGACCGACAGGCTGAGGGGCTGGGAGCCGGTGAGGACGGCCACGGCGAAGTAGATCCCATTCCAAACCACCAGAGGGATCAGCAGCTTAGGCAGCTGCTTTTTGTAAAAGGGCGTGATCTCTCTCAAGCGGGGATCGTCCAGCATCAGGCAGCCGCTGATCATCAAAAATAAAGGCACACCCACCCGCACCAGCGGGTCCAGCACCATGCAGGCAAGCCAGGTGTTGGTTTGCGCCAGAGTGGGGCTGACCATGATGGGGGCAGTCACATGCAGTGCGATAACAAGAAGAATGGCCAGACAGCGTAGGGCGTCCAGATAGGGGATGCGGACCTGGTTTGGAGCGCCGGGTGCCCTGGTGAGGTCGGAGCAATGATCCATGGTGGGTTCCTCCTGTTGCCAGCAGAGTGGACCGTGCCGGTACAGCCGCTGGAGATTTGTCCCTATTTTACCCGGGGCAGAGGGGGATTGCAAGGCAGAGCGGGGGTTTTTAAGCAGATCCTAAGAAAAACAAAAAAGCACGGAAACAAGTTGTTTCCGTGCTTATCTGGTGGACGATACAGGACTTGAACCTGTGACCTCCCGCACGTCAATGCAAAAATTTTATTTTTTCTAATCTTTTTGCGTAGTTTCTAGGCATTTCTATTCCGAACAAATTGCTTTCCAGCACTTTTGAATCGCAGGATTTCCGATGGTTCCGGCTCCGTCTGTGGCTGGTTGTGTGGTCAACCGCAGAAACATGTTACATGTTTGCCCTTTCAAAATAAATGTGTTTTTCCGCCCGCACCATGATATTTTAATACAGTGTTATCAAAGATAAGGAATTTCACTTTTAACCGATTATCAAATAGCTCGATTGACAGAGCAGAAATAATGTACACTCAAGAACCACTACAAACATTTCTCCAGAAATGCTTACATTACAAATACTCATCTTCTTCCAGCGTGGCAACATACCGTCCGCCATTTTTTCACCACGCTTTTTTGAAAAAGACTTCTTTATCAGTAGAGATTTATTTCTTCTGGCCAACTATGCTCATTGAACAGTAAAAAACACCCGCACTTTTCTATCGAATCAGGCCCAGAGACGCTTTCTGAAGTTGCCCAGCACAGATGTGTCCTCGCTCATAATTACAAATACATTGGGATCATACACCTTTAGAATTTTTCTCAGAGCAAAAGCTTCTTTTTTTGAAACTACGGTAAGTAAAATATCAGACGGTTCCTTGCTATAGGCACCGCTACCCACCCACTTGGTTACTCCCCGTCCCACATATTGAAACACTAGTTGCTCCATATCCTGGGATTTTGTAATAATCAGCATAGTCACGGTGACATTTTGCAGATGCATCCTATCCAATGTTAGATAGGTAACCGCACCGAAAATGACACTGTAAACCACAATATTTTGTTCAAAGAAAAATAACCCTATGCTATAAACCACCACATTAATTAGCATGGCAATACGCCCCACACTAAAGTCGGCTTTTTGTTGCATGCAAAGCAATCCCAATATTTCCTCCCCACCCCCAGAACAGCCAGCAGTCAGCGGAAGGCCCGCACCAATGCCGCACAGAATTCCGCCTATAAAACAGGCTGCAAACATTTCCTCAAAAATACTCTTTTCAGGAATAGGAATCAAGGCGAGAAACACACTATAAGAGACAATACAAAGAGCGGTTTTAGTAAAGAACCAGCGTCCAAACTTTGAAAAAGATACAATCAACAGTGGAACATTTAATAAAAAATATAGGATACCCGCAAAATCTCCTACTTGATGAATTCCAGGAAACGAAAAGGCCAAAAGCATTCTCAAAAGCTGGGCAATGCCCAGAAACCCTCCACTATACATGGCGTGTGGCAGGACAATCCAGTTCATAGAAGCGGAGAAAAGAAAAGTACCCATCAGGATCAGTAAAATATCCTGAATCGGATGTCCCCGCCGCAGATGTTCTAACTCAGGTTTTATATTCATAAGATTTCATCCTTACGGTTTAAAGGGAGCAGTTCTGCCATATAAGCAGAACCGCCCCCCTTTTCTAAATTTCATGCAACAGGTACAAGATCATTTTCCACCAGGAAATGGTGAGCAACCTCAGAGGCTGTCATACCATCGATGTCAACTTGGGCGTTCATAGCAGCCATGGTCTTGTCATCAATCTTACCGTCCATGCGAGAGAGAACTTCCTGCAGTTCCGGATCTGCCTGTAACAGATCCGCATCTACAAAGTTTACCGCATAGTAGGGAGGGAAAAAAGAAATATCATCTTCCAACATGGTAAGCCCCAACTTAGAGAGCAAGGCATCCGTTGCAAACGCATCCACTACATCTACTTCGTTGTTATCGATTGCCGTATAGCGTAGGCTAGCATCCAACCCTTTGACATCCTTAAATTTTGCACCGTAGTCCTTTTCCAAAAGTGGCAGACAGTCCTCCCGCTGGATGAACTCTACCGTGCATCCAAGACTTAACTCAGGAGATTTTTCCAGTAACTGTGACAAAGTAGATATACCGTATCGTTCCGCAGTCTCCGGTTTCACGCTCATCACATAGGTGTTATTAAACCCCAAGGGTTTAGAAGTTACTATGCCATGTTCCTCCAACATCATGTCATGCACCTTATTCCAAACCGCATTTGGATCTGTGTCCACAGGCTGCCCCAAAAGGTTCATTAATGCAGTGCCGGTATACTCTACAAACATGTCAATACCGCCGCTCTCCAAAGAGCTAAAGCAGACGGATGCACCCGCAAGCCCAAATCGCTGTTCTACATGATAGTCAGTATTGGATTCGATCAGTTCTGTGTAAATCTCGCCTAGAATTTGTACCTCAGTATAATTAGAGGTACCTACTACAATTGTCTTATCACTCGTTCCACTGGGGCGAATGATAAAACCATACGAAAAGACGGATGCCACCACCAGGGCACTGCATAGAAGTGCAGCAACAGCCTTTTTTCTCAGACGGATCTTCGGAGGTTGGTTCTTAATTTCGTTCTGAGGCAGTAGTCCTTCACTGGTAAAAGCTCGCTCTACCCGCCCCAAGAGATAGTCCAGCGCCAGTGCCATCACCGCTGCAGCCACAGCTCCCATGACTGTCATTGGGTAGTTTTGTGAGTTCATGCCCAGCATAATGAACCAGCCAAGCCCTTTCGCTCCGGCGAAGGCCGCGATAGTCATCGTACTAACCGCCCCCACAGCAGCAATGCGGATACCAGACATAATGTATGGCATAGCCATAGGCAGTTTTACCCGGCGTAATTGCTGCATCCGATTTAGCCCAATCCCCCGCGCAACCTCTACGGAAACAGGTGAAATACTAGAAATACCAGTGTATGTACTTTTCAGAATAGGAAGAAACGCATAAACAAATACCATAAAAATGGCAAGAGTCTCCCCCACATGCAAAATGGGAATTCCCAGTGCCAGTAATGCCATACAAGGAATCGATTGCATAATATTGGCAAAGCCAATGATAATTTTTGAGAGCAACTTACTGTGGGTAATGAGAATACCAAGTGGAACGGCCAGGAGGAGGGCAAAAATCACCGCAAAACTAGTCATCGCCAGATGTCGAAGAAACTCAGTGACTAAATTATACTTATTCCTTCGCATAAATTGTAATATAGTCAATCAATTGGTAGGACATATAACGCCGCTCCTCTCTCCCTCACTACGCTCAGGAACAAACTGCTTGCTCATAGTCGCAAGCAGGCTACTCTTAGTCAGGTATCCCAGTAAAACACCGCTATGGCTGATCACGGGAATCACACCGGACACACCATAGTCAATGGTGGAAATGATTTCCTTGAGGGATGTTTCGCCTTCTACTGCAATATAATCATCTGTAAGATATGTCTCAACTACATCAGACCCCTGCTTTCCAATAAGGTCCTCTAAACGTACAAGCCCCAAAAGCATATGTTTCTTGTCCACCACCAGAAGGCTGTCAACTCCATTGTGCCGCATAATCTGCATCGCTTGAATGACAGTCCGCCCCTCCACAATACAAATTGGGTGCAGGCGCATAATATCTGCCGCTCGGATATAGTTCGGGTTGGCCCACAGGCGGTTTGCTCCAATAAACTCCATTACATATTGATTTGCAGGGTGCTTTAAAATGTTTTCTGGGGTATCGCACTGTACAATCCTGCCATTTTGAATCATGCAGATCCGATCTGCCAGCTTGATCGCTTCATCCATGTCGTGGGTAACAAATACAACTGTCTTTTTGTCCTTGGCGTGAAGATAGTGAATCTCGTTTTGCAGTTCACTACGTGTCACCGGATCCAGCGCAGAAAAGGGTTCATCCATCAAAACAATGGGGGGATCAGCCGCAAATGCCCGAGCAATTCCCACTCGTTGTTGCTGCCCACCAGACAATTGGGAAGGATACTGATTTCGGTAGATATCTGGATCGAGATTTACCATCCGCAGCATCTGATCCACCCGTTCCTGAATCTCCCCTTTTGACATCCGGGCGATCTGCATAGTAAGAGCAATGTTTTCCTCCACAGTCATGTGCGGAAACAATCCGCCGGACTGTACCACATAGCCCACCATTTTGGGAAGATCCTGCACCGTAACATCCTTTACCGGTATGCCATTAATAGATAGAGAACCGCTTTTTAGCGGAAGCAGCTTGTTTATACTTTTGAGCAAAGTTGTTTTCCCACAGCCACTAGAGCCGATTAGCACAAAAAATTCTCCGTCCTCAATCTTTAGAGTAACATCATTTAGAACCGGCCTATCTTTATATGCAATCCGGACTTTATCAAATACAATCATACAACATCCGCCTTTCTTTGAAGGTAGGACGATTGTATAGCCTTTTCCTTAAAGATTGCACTATTATCCGCGATTTTTTATTAAGATACTGTAAATCATGCCTGTATACTTCTGATATAAAACAAAAGTATTGACCCGCTGGGAATAAACTCTCCTGGCAGGCCAACACTTTTGTTTTCGTTCAAAATAATCTTTTGGAACATCAACTAGTTTGTTTGAGTATTTAATTTCAATGGAATCCTGATCTCTTCATCATCGTACTGTATCAGCAGAAAACTTTCCTCTAATGGCGGAACAAACATACCTGTAGCATAACTTCCACTAAGTGTATTATTCGAGGAATACCACGGAGTTTCTATGCTATTAATGTCCTTCCCTCCTGCCAAGAGAACGGTTCCCTCAGCAGATATTAACTGATAGAAAATACTGTCACTTTCCGTATAAATTGTTTCTTCCCCCAAATATTGTCCCATCATAGTCGTAATGTAAACAGGGTTAGAAGAAACATCTGCAATCTGCTCATCGTATTTTTTACAGAATTGCTCATAATACTCTTCCGTTACATGATGTTTTTCGTAATCAATCTCTGTAACCGCTTTGTTCTCCTGGAGCATTGTAGCCATCCATTCTTTTTCCTCATCGGTTGCTTGCCGAACCTGCAACACAATTTTCCAGTTCTCCTGCTCTCCAGAAAGCGTATAAGGCACTTTTTCTGCCGCCGTCTCGCTTACTCTCCAATGAAAATCTTGTTTCTCCAAAGGAATGTTCAATCTGTCAGTCTCATCTTCTCCAAAAGAACATGCTGCAAGCCCTGTTAGCAGCAATAAAATTATATAGAAAATAATCCTTTGTATTTTCAACATAAAATTGCCTCTTTCCGTCCGTATCGCATTGAGCATACATTCTCTGTCCCAATGCTGATTTTGCACATAATACAGGCGGTCTAAAGAACTTTTGTAATGTATTATTCTACTTTCATCATACGATAACCAACACCAATGTGCGTTTGAATATACTGCGGTGAACCAGGTTCTTTTTCCAGCTTCTTACGAAGTGTTGCCATAAACACGCGAAGAGAGGCCACATCATTTTCCCAGCTTCGGCCCCAAATCTGTTGTGTAATAAATGTGTGGGTTAGTACTTTTCCAACATTTTTGCACAGCAAGCACAGCAGCTTATACTCACTGGGAGTCAGGTGGAGCTCCTGTCCATCCAAAAATGCACATCCAGCCGCATAGTCCACTTTCAGCTTCCCGTTTGTAAATACTGCTTCTATATTTGCTGCTCCGACCTGAATCTCTGCTAATCGTCTTTGTGTCACGCGAAGCCGTGCCAGTAGTTCTTCCACTGAAAATGGCTTTGTCAGGTAATCATCTGCACCGGCGTCCAATGCTTCAATCTTATCAGTATCCTCACTTCGGGCACTAATTACAATGATGGGCAAATTTGACCAGGAACGAACTTTGTGGATGACCTCCACCCCATCTATATCCGGCAACCCAAGATCCAGCAAAATGATATCCGGATTATGAGAGGATGCTTCCAAAACAGCAGATTCTCCGTTTGCCGCTGTCAGAAATCGGTAATCATGGGCTTTTAATGTGGTCGTAATTAAGTTGCGGACCGGTGTATCATCCTCTACCACTAAAATCAATGGTTTATTCATGCAACTCTACCTCCCCAGTTGGTACAGAAAACGTAAATATGGATCCATGAGGCAAGAGATCTGTTACAATCATTTCTCCTCCATGCGCATTGATAATTGATTTGCATAAGGCCAACCCGAGCCCCATACTGCGGCGACTGTCGGCAATCTGATTAGACGCACTGTAAAACATATCAAAAATATGTGGTTTGGCCTGATCCGAAATTCCAGGACCGTTATCTGTCACAGAAACATAAACAAAGTTTCCTTTTTTCCGCCATTCTATGTTAATTTCAGATCCTGGCGGCGTATACTTGATTGCGTTATCCACAATATTGATGATGACCTGAATGATTAGCTTCGCATCTACCTGTACTAAGAGATACTCTTCGCTACTTTGTACATTTATATGGTATTCTATGCTCTTGCGGTTAATATGTCGAAGTGCTTCCGAAACAATTTCATCGATTAGTTCTGTCGATATATGTAGGTTCATCCGCCCGTCTTCCAGGCGACTGACTGATAACAGATTTTCCACCAGATTAATGAGCCACATAGCATCATCATAAATATCGGTATACATCTGTTCCTTCGTCTTCTCATCAAACAGATTTCCATTGGAAAGCAGATTGCTGGCATTTCCTAAAATAGATGTAAGTGGTGTACGTAGATCATGCGAAATCGAACGCAGCAAGTTGGCACGCAGCTGTTCATTTTTCGCCAATACGGCAGCCGCTTCTTTTTCCTCCAGGTTTTTCTGATTTTCAAGGGCAAGCGCGCATTCTCCCAGGACAGAAAAGAGAATACTTGTTTCAAAGGAATCCAATGGCTTGTCCAATGCAGCAATCCCTACGACCCCATATACCTGCTTACCCGTGCGGACCGACAGATAGGTGCAGCAAGCATCGGAAAGGGTGTCCGTTCCCGCTCCCGCCCGTTTATTGTTTGTAAGGACCCACCTTGCTACATCCTGCTCCTTCTGCGTCGTGTAGCTGTCAGCGGACTTGGCTTCATCCAAAAGAAATACTTCCGGATCCATCAATTTTTCTTGCTTGACACGATATGCCACGATATCCCGCTGAAAAATTTTCAGCAGCTGCCTTGCCGTAACAGAAATAATTTCTTCCTGATTTCGTGCCTTTTGAAGATTCTGGTCCGTTTCAAACAACAGCTTTGTACGCCACGCCACTTGGGCAGAACGTTTGGCATGAGACTTTAGTCTAGAGGCCAACGAACCAGTAATCAATGAAGCAAGGAACATGATCAGAAATGTAACCGGATAGCCGCTATCGTAGGCGTGCAGAGAAAACCTGGGTTCCGTGAAAAAGAAATTGAATGTCAGCACACTGACGATGGAGGCAATAAAGCTGCAGATCGAACTTTTGGTGGACACGGAAACCAGCATGACCCCCAAAATATAAAGGGGAATGATATTGGCCTCCGTCAAGCCCCAATTGTAAAATAAAAAACCAATTACAGTAGTTAAGATGAGAATCAATACACTTTTCGCTAAATCTATCACAGATACCGCCTGCATGTGCATGATTTCCCAGTGTTTAGCAGAAAAATGCTTATTTAATCCATTATCCGGAATGATATGAATATCCAATTCAGGAGTCAGCTCGATCAATCGTTCTGTTAAAGATGCCTTTCCCAGCCATGGGCGCGGCATTCCGCTGCGGCCAAGCACAATCTTTGTCACTCCAGATAATCGTGAAAATTCCGCAATCTGATATGCCACGTCATCTCCATAAACCGTCTCAACCGATGCGCCCAACTGCTGTGCCAGATGAATATTGGACTGAAGCCGCTCTTTATCTACCGGAGTGATCCACTGGAACTCTTTCGTTTCCACAAACAATGCAGTAAAGCCGCATCGAAACGCACTCGCCATTCGAGCAGCTGTACGTATAATCTTCTCATTAGAAGGAGCAGAAGACAGGCACACCAGAATGTGCTCATGGGTACGGTACCCTGTTTGACTGTGATTGACCTGGGTGTACAAAGCCGCCCGATCGGCGCAGCGGCGCAGCCCTACTTCACGCAGGGCGCTTAATTGGGATAATGAGCAGTTGGAAAGCAAGGCTCCCTTCTTTTGCTGCAACAGCCGCTGCTGCAGCCGTTCCGGCTCAACATCAACAAACTCCACCTGTGCTGCCCGGTCAAACACGTGATCTGGAATGCGTTCCAAAATAGGCACTCTCAAGATCGAGAACACAGAATCCTGAATGCTTTCAACATGTTGAATGTCCAGCGTTGTATAAATGTCTACTCCCGCTTTTAGTAACTCCGCTATGTCTTGATATCGCTTTCTGTGGCGAGAATCATCCGCATTTCTATGTGAAAGCTCATCAATAACAATAAGTTGCGGCTGTCTTCTCAAACAGGCATCCAAGTCTATTTCATAGCCTTTTTGCCCGCTTTGCCGCACCATCTTACTGGGAACTTTCTCAAAAATGTCTGCCAATTTTTTTGTCTCGGGCCACTGCTCTGAGGGACCCACACCAATTACTACATCTACCCCGTCTGCCTTAGCCTTTTCCGCCGCTTTCATCATAGCGAAGCTTTTTCCTGCACCAGAAAAATAACTTGCAAAAATAGTAAGTCTTCCTTGTTTTTTCACCATAGTTCCTATTTGTTTATCTGTAGTCATTACAGTCCCTCCTTTCAAGGCAATATATTATAGCATAGTACTACATACCCTGTCCGCAAAGCCTCTCGACAAATTCCATGGTAAACGATCGGTGATCTTGATTTTTCCATACAACAAATTGATCTTGCATTGCCGCATGAACAGATGTTATTTTTACACCATCCTCATTAATAAACGGCTGTGTTTGGAGTATAACCTTCCTTTGTCGGACTTCTTCATTATTTTCTACATTGGAATGTATGATTACTACGTCCACATTTCCTGCACGCAAAGCATGGAGCAACTCGGGTTCTTCACCCATTAAAACCGTACAATGCAAATGGGGGTGTTGTTTTTTTATATCCTTTAGCACTTTGGACCCTATCTGCATCGACCAAACATCTGCAGTCGCAATATTTAGACAATCCTGTTTTTCCTGTTGATTATATTCTGCATCAATATATACTTGGTTGTTATCCAAAAAATCTCCAAGTTTGGAAATGGCATAATAGCCCAATGACGCGAACGCCAAAAATCCTCCCACCAAAACAAGTGCTTCCATCCATACCACTTCCTCTCTCAACTTTGTACAGACGCTATATATGAAAACATTTTTGAATGTCCCGCTGAGTTCCCAAGACCAAAATCGTACTGTGCTCAGGCAAGAATGTATCTGGTGTAATAACCGTCATAGCAAACTTTCCGTTCTGCTTTACTGCCATGATGTTAACATTGTACCGTCTCCTTACATCCAGCTGCCCAATGGTCTTTCCTACCCAGTCTTTTGGCACTTCAATTTCAAAAATAGCGTGATCATCCCCTAACGCAATATAATCAGAAATATGGTCTGAACTATAACGAATTGCAGTCCAAACGGCCATCTGCTTCTCTGGGTATACCACTTCATCGGCTCCATTGCGCAGTAGAAACTTCGCCTGCACATCTCGAGCAGCCCTTGCCACTACTTTTTTTGCGCCCAATTCTTTTAGAAGAGAAGCGGTCTCCAGAGAACTCTGAAAGTTATCTCCGATGGCCACGATACATACATCAAAATTACGAACGCCAATAGCAGTGAGGAATTCCTCACTGGTGCTATCTCCGATTTGAGCATTGGTAACAAACGGAAGAATTGCATTAACTCTATCCTCATCTTTGTCGACAGCCATAACCTGATGATTCAATTCATTTAACTTCATAGCAATATGGCGTCCAAAGCGCCCTAATCCAATCAATAAAATAGTTTTCATAAATCCTCCATTGTAGTACATTATCCAACTGTAATTCGTTCTTGTGGTAGTCTGGCACTGTTTCCTTGGAAATTAGAAAGGGCCGCAAATATGAGCGTTAACCCTCCTACTCGTCCAAAAAACATCAATCCAATTAATATTAGGTGCGAGATCCAATTGAGCTGTGGTGTAATTCCAAGTGAAAGCCCTACTGTTCCGATAGCAGAAGCCGTTTCAAATAAGCAAGTCAGGATAGGCAAATTTTCTACCTTACTGATCACAAGCCCTCCAGTTAAAAACAAAATCAGGTACATCATCAAAACAGTTGCGGCCTGAGATACTGTCTCATTTGAAACCCGTCTGTTAAAAAAGTGGGGGTTCTCTCGGCGGCGAAAAACGGCAAGAGAACTAGCCAATAGGACTGCCAAAGTCGTGGTTTTCATTCCGCCTGCGGTAGATCCGGGTGAACCGCCAATCAGCATGAGAATGATAATGACGAACTGTCCGGTCTCGCTCAGGGCCGTTAAATCTGCGGTATTAAACCCAGCGGTCCTTGGTGTAACCGCCTGAAAGAAGGATAACAGGACCCGCTCTCCCATTGGTGCCTGGGTAAATTCAAACAGGAAAAAATAGATGGTGGGAATCAGAATCAAAGCGCCCGTCACCGTAAGAATGACTTTGCTCTGCATGCGATACTTTTGAAAATGCAGGCCGTTTGTCCGGATATCTTCCCAGGTCAAAAAGCCAATGCCGCCAATGGCAATGAGCAGCGCGATCACGATGGAAATGACAGGATTGCTCGCATAATCGGTCAGAGAAGAAAACGGGGTTTTTACCCCCATTAAATCAAATCCTGCATTACAAAAGGCAGAAATGGAATGAAATAGTGAATACCACGCTCCCTTTAAAAGTCCAAACTCACGGAAAAACACCGGAAACAGCAGCGCTGCTCCCAGCAGCTCTACCGCCAGAGCCGTTTTTAGAATAAACCCGGTCAGCCGTACGATTCCTCCCACATTGGGCGCCGCAATCGCTTCCTGCATGGTGCTTCGCTGCATCAGTCCTATCTTTCTGCCCGACAGGATAGCAAATGCACCTGCTACAGTCACAACTCCCAGCCCACCAATCTGGATCAGCAAAATAATGACAGACTGCCCAAAATTGGACCAATAAGTGGCAGTATCATGGATCACTAATCCAGTAACACAAACTGCAGATGTTGAAGTAAACAGAGCATCTAAAAAGGGTGTGCAAATCCCTGCTTTTGTTGATATGGGAAGCATTAGTAACAAACTTCCCACTAAAATGACCAACAGAAAGCCAAATATAATAATCCGGAATGGGGACTTATTGTTTTTATGTAAAAGCTGCCACATAAGTCTCCTCCTCTTAATACATCTTTGTCTTTTCTTTATGCTTTCATTATCCACAGATCATATAAAAGAGGTATTAACGTATTTAGGCATATATTAAGGCGGCATTAAGATGCCGCCTTTTTAACATTAATTGAACATATCCTGGATTACCTGTTTATATTAGAGCCATCCGCATACAAGTGCCATTGGAAAAATAACGATGGTCGTACAGGCACACACCGCGGCTAAAGTAAAGATAGGCATTCCAATAAACATTATTAAAAAGCCCCAAACTCTGTGGTGGAACATAAACCGTTCCATCGAGGCATCCATTTTCTTTTCAAAATGAGAGACACGT
This sequence comes from Flintibacter sp., assembly GCF_046973065.1. NCBI lineage: Bacteria > Bacillati > Bacillota > Clostridia > Eubacteriales > Flintibacter > Flintibacter sp. Next base: position 14,952 of record NZ_JBKVXZ010000038.1, read on the forward strand.
TTGAGCAAGGTAAGCATATCTGTCCCCTCCTTATGCCACTATCATAGCGCATAGGAACTAAAATTGGGAAAAAGATTACACGCACAAGCTTAAGAAAAAATAAAAGCTCACCGGCTTTCCTGAAATATGCAGGTAAGCCGGTGGGCTCGTGTTTATTGAATGGATTGCGTCATTGATTGAGTGGAAACAAAACTTTCATCAAAACATGTTCAGCTGCACTGGGATGATTTACACCAAAATAAAGGCGTTCTCCGTTACAGTTCAACAGTTCAAACTGATTTCCGCAACAAGAAAATCGAATGCCCAGCTCATCTAGTACCTGGTAAAGGGCCAACTGCCACTCAATCCAGTTTGGTACCCCGTGTCTCGGTAGCATATCTTTGATCCACTCAAATTCTGGCGGCGAAAGATGCTTTGCCAAAAACAATTTCCACAATGTTTGCTTTTGATTGAGTGCAAGTCCGGTCAAACATGCCTCGGGGCACTCCTGCACAATTTCCTGTGAAAAAGATACGTAACAGAAGGAAAGTGTACGGTCCATTTGAGCTAGCTTCTGCTCCTCCAGAAAATCACTATAGCTCCAATCCAGCGCCACAACCTGATTCTCTTCATCCTCTGCCGCCGATAACAGCAATGCCATTGCTTCCGCCGCCAAAGCGTTTGGAAATGTTATGCAAATATAAAAATCACACAGCTCATCATACCAAACTCCGGAAATATTCCTCTGTTTCAGCGTATATTTGCCATCTATCTGCACAAACGAAAGCTCAACCAATTCATCTCTGTCCGACATTCCAAACACCTGTACAGGCCATGTCGAAGCGACCTTATAAATCAGTGGTCCAAATGTCTGTGCAAATTCCAAGACAGGGACAGATTGGACCTCATATCCAAATTGGACCTGCATCTGTCCTTGTTGACAAGCCACCTTGTGGGACTGTCCAAACCAATCACGCAGAGCGCTTGCTAAGGAGAGCAGAAGCCACGCTGGTGTATCATCTTCGACAGGCAGCAATGTTTCAAACCCACGCTCCAGTGTCTTCTCATAATGAAATTGCATTTCGTTCGCCTCCAATTAGGGGACTCAGAAAGCTACCCTTATTTTGTTGTCTGGCTTACCAGGCCCATGGCCTTTGCGATGTCCAGATTTACGCCCAGCACATTGACGGTCTCTTCCCCGAAAACACCCAGCAGCTTGCCGGTGGTGTTGTCGGCCACAATCTGGCTGAGCTCCTCCTCGCTCAGGCCGGAGGCCTGGGCCAGGGCGGGGATCTGAATCTGAGCACTCTCAGGAGAGACATGGGGATCCAGACCAGATCCGGAGGCAGTCATCAGGTCGGCAGGGATATCCTCCCGCTTCACGCCGGGATTTGCCGCCAAGAACTCTTCAATGTCGGCCTCCACCCGCTCAGTCAGGGCAGGGTTGGACGGAGCATAGTTGTTGTTGCCGGAAGCCAAACCGGCAAACTCTGTACCGTCATTATAGAACTGGTTACCTTCCTCATCCTCGTAATAAGTATTGTAATTGTAAGCAGAAGGGCGGCATTTCATGAAATAAGGCTCTGTAAAGTCCTGGCCCACATTGGCAGCACCTACCGGTTCCCCATCTGCAGTCACCAGACTACCCTTGGCCTGGCCGGGGAAAATAACCGCAGACAAACCACTGAGCACTACTGGGAATGCAAAGCCACACAGCAGCAACAGGATCAATGTCACAACCACAGACTGGCGGACCCAGTGCATTGTGGTCTGTTTATTTGTATCATTCATAACGGAAACCTCCTTAGACAAGGCCGATGAGGAGCGGGGCAATGATCATATCGATCAGTTTAATGCCCACAAAGGGAGTAATCACACCGCCCAAGCCATAAATCATCATGTTGCGTGCCAACATTTTTCCGGAAGACATGGGGCGGTACTTGACGCCCTTCATCGCCAGAGGGATAAGGCAGGGAATGATGATGGCGTTAAAAATCAGAGCCGACAGGATCGCGCTGTATTCCGTGGTCAGGTGCATGATATTCAGCACCCCCAGTTGGGGAATGGATGCCATAAACATAGCGGGGATAATGGCAAAGTACTTTGCGATGTCGTTGGCAATGGAGAAGGTGGTCAAGGAGCCACGGGTAATGAGCAGCTGCTTGCCAATCTCGACCACTTCCAGAATCTTTGTGGGATCGGAATCCAGATCCACCATGTTGGCCGCTTCTTTGGCAGCACTGGTGCCGGAGTTCATGGCCAGGCCCACATTGGCCTGGGCCAGAGCTGGGGCGTCGTTGGTGCCGTCGCCGGTCATAGCTACGATCTTGCCCTCAGCCTGTTCCTTCTTGATCACGCTGATCTTATCCTCAGGCTTGCACTCTGCGATAAAGCCGTCCACGCCGGCCTCCTTGGCAATGGTGGCCGCCGTCAGGGGGTTGTCGCCGGTACACATGATGGTCTTGATGCCGATGGCGCGCAGGCGCTCAAAGCGCTCCACCATACCGGGTTTTACCGTGTCCTTCAGATAGATGACGCCCAGCACCCTGTTGTTCTCGCACACTACCAACGGCGTACCGCCCAGGGAAGAAACCTCTTCCACATGGGCGTGCAGGTCGGCAGGAATCTTTCCGCCCTGCTCTTTGATATACTGTTCAATGGCGTCGGAAGCACCTTTACGCACCTTTGTACCGTCAGGCAGGTCCACACCGCTCATACGGGTCTGAGCGGTAAACTCCATAAAGGTGGAGCCGGGCTGTTCCTCGCTGGTATCACCCAGGCGGCGGGCCAGTTCCAGCGTGGACTTGCCTTCGGGGGTCTCATCGTGCAGGCTGGTGAGGGCCGCACAGCGAATGAGATCGCTGCGAGCAGCTCCTTCCACAGGAAAGAAATCCGCAGCCAGGCGGTTACCAAAGGTGATGGTGCCCGTCTTATCCAAGATCATGGTGTCCACATCGCCGCAAGCCTCCACAGCCTTACCGGACATAGCGATCACATTAAAACGGGTCACACGGTCCATACCGGCAATGCCGATGGCGGAGAGCAGGCCGCCAATCGTAGTCGGAATCAAACAAACCATCAACGCAATCAGCGTAGAAACGGGCAGCTGCACACCACTGTAAATACCAATGGGGTACAGAGTCACAATTACAATCAGGAAAATGATGGTCAGAGAAACCAGCAGTGTATTCAGGGCAATCTCATTGGGAGTCTTTTTCCGGGAAGCTCCTTCAACCAAGGCGATCATCCGGTCCAGGAAGCTATTGCCCGGCTCGGAGGTAATGCGAATCTTCAGCCAGTCGGAAACCACGGTGGTACCGCCGGTAACCGAGCAGAAATCGCCGCCGCTCTCACGAACCACGGGCGCAGACTCACCAGTAATGGCAGACTCATCCACGGAGGCAATGCCCTCAATGACCTCGCCGTCGCCAGGGATGACCTCGCCGGCCACCACCATGACCACATCGCCCTTTTTCAGCTGACTGGAGGAGACGATGGTCTCGTTCCCATTCTCGTCCAGCAGGTGGGCTTCGGTATCTTTCTGGGTCTTCTTCAGGCTGGCTGCCTGAGCCTTGCCGCGGCCCTCGGCCACGGACTCCGCGAAGTTAGCAAACAGCACCGTCACCAGCAGAATAATGGAAACGATCAAATTGTAAGTACGCAGGCCGGTATCGCCCTCACCAAACAGCCCCGGCACAATCGTCAGCAGCAGCGTGATCAGGAAGCCGATTTCCACGACGAACATGACCGGATTCTTGATCATATATCGGGGGTCCAGCTTTTTTACCGAACCGATGAGAGCCTGTTTCAGGATCTCCGGGGTCAGCAGCTTTTTATTTTGTTTCTTACTCATATTACGAAAATCCTCCTTAGCCCCAAAGGGTCAGATGTTCAGCAATGGGGCCCAGCGCCAGCGCCGGGAAGAATGTCAGCGCAGCAAAGATATACACCACGAACACAAGAATCACAGCAAAACTTACGGTACTGGTCCGCAGCGTGCCAGCAGACTCGTTAACATAGTTCTTCTTCATCAGCGAGCCTGCAATGGCCAATTGAATCACGATGGGCAGATACCGCCCCAGGAACATGACAATACCGGTGGTAATGTTCCAGAAGTAGGTATTATCTGCCAGCCCTTCAAATCCGGATCCGTTATTCGCTGCAGAGGAGGCGTATTCATACAGCACCTGGCTCAAGCCGTGGAATCCGGGATTGGTAATGCCTGCCTGACCGGCGGCCGTCGCCACCGCCAGAGCAGAGAAAGCCAGAATCAGCAACGGGTGGATAATGATGGCCAATGCGGTAAGCTTCATCTCACGTCCCTCAATCTTCTTACCAAGATATTCGGGAGTACGCCCTACCATTAGACCGCAGATGAACACCGCCAGGATGGCGTACAAAATCATATTCATCAGGCCAACACCCTTGCCGCCGAAGACACAGTTGAGCATCATATGCAGCAGGGGGACCATGCCACCCAGGGGAGTCAGGGTGTCGTGCATGTTGTTGACGGTTCCGGTGGTAAAGGAGGTGGTAACCGTGGTGAACATAGCCGACTGCGGAATACCGAACCGGACTTCCTTGCCCTCCATGCTGCCCATGGACTGATTCAGACCAATCTGGGCCAAGAGGGGGTTGCCCTGGCTTTCCGACCAATAGCACAGGCTCAGGCCAACCAGGAACAAAATACCCATGGCAAGGAAAATGCTGCGGCCCTCGCGTCCATAAATCTTAGCAGTGATGCCCTCACGGTGCTCAGGCAGTGCATTATCGGGAGCCAGCTTAGCCAGATGCTCTTTCCGGCTGTCGCCGACCATCTTGCCGAAGGTAATGACGCAGGCGCCGGGCAGCAGCATCATGGAGTAGAGCTCCATAAGATTGGAGAGGATCGTGGGGTTCTCCAGCGGGGTGCTGGAGTTGGCACCCAGGAAGCCGCCGCCGTTAGTTCCCAAGTGCTTAATGATCTCCAGTGCAGCAATGGGACCCATGGCGATGGTCTGGAAGGTACCCTCCAGCGTCTTGACCACTACATTGCTGTCAAAGTTCTGGGGCACGCCCTGCCAAACCAGCAGCAGTCCGCCTACGATGGAGAAGGGGATCAAGATACGGGTAGTGATCCGGACTAGATCCACAAAAAAGTTGCCCACATTGTCCTTGGTCTTGCCCGCCAGGCCGCGGATAAAGGCCACACAGGCGGCATAGCCAGTCGCAGCGGAGACGAACATCATAAAGATAATGACCAGCATCTGGGACAGATAGCTCAGGCCGCTTTCACCGGAGTAGTGCTGCAGGTTGGTGTTGGTCATAAAACTGATAATCGTGTTAAAGGACAGAGTGGGCTCCATGCCTTCAATACCGTTGGGGTTAAAAAACGGAATACTCTGGATACGCAAGATCAGATAACCAATGCCAATCATGACTGCGTTGGTCCCGATCAGGGCCAGCACATATTGCTTCCAATTCATTCCCTTGTCGGGGTTGACCCCACCAATCTTATAAATCACCCCATCCACCCGGTCAAATACCGGGTCTGCAAAGGTATGCTTTCCAGCGGCGATATGATACATATACCGCCCTACTGGAATGACAATTATCAAATAAATGAGAATTGTCAGTACCAGCTGTAACATAAGTAATTCCTCCTAAACTGTATCTTCCTCTTTAAAACCGATCTGGGTGGGCCAGGGCATAGACCAGATACCCACCCAGAAGCAGAACAATAATGCCAAGCAAAATCATAACAGTTCCTCCCACTTGATTATTCTTGTTCCTCAACTTGCTTCTGACACCACTTTACCAGAAGCCATACCAGTCCAAATGAGATCAGTAAGGTTCCAATCATGAGCAGATCCATCATGTTTAAAACTCCCTTCTTTACTGGATGTGAGAAACCTCTCTAGACCGCTTCGTATGTGATATTGCCATGTGAATCAACTTTTTTACACCGCACAACAGCAAAAGCAGTCCAATTATGCTTCCCGCCATTATCAGCCGGATTACCATGTATTCCGCCATTTCGCTTTTCTCCTTTCTTTGCGTCCCAACCGCAAAACAAGTACTCATCCGTTTTGCTTACCTAGGATACCCCACGGCGTAATAAATAGGGATTAAGGAAAGCTGATTGACATTAACATAGCATTAATGCAGCTTTGCTTTTTAAATGCCCCAGTGGTCGCTTTTCCCTATTTGGGATATACAACTGGCAAGGAAAATTGGAACATTGTCCCAGACGGTTTGTGATCCGATACCGTAATTTTTCCTCCGTGCATCGCCACAATCGCTTGACAGAGATTCAGTCCCAGACCGAGACCTCTCTGACAGTCTGCCTTTCCCTGTCCTGCCGTATAAAACAAATCAAACAAATGCTTTTTGGCGCTGTCCGGAATACCGGGGCCATCGTCTGAAACTATAATCTGTACCTTATCCCCTACCTGTAGTCCCCTCAGTTCAATATGCGAACCCTTGGGGGTATACTGAATGGCATTGTTCATAATATTGATGAGCACACGCTGAATCAACCGTATATTCATTGTTGCCATTAATGTATCATTGTCCAATTGGACGGAAATCTGGTGATCTGCCGCCCTGCGGTCCAAATGGCGTATGACACTCTCGAACAATTCATCCAGCAATTCAGGACTGGTTTTAAAAGCTTCCTTATCGGTTCCCAGATGAGTGGCAATCAGTAGGTTCTCTGTCATATTGATGAGCCAGTTGGTATCATCATATATAGAGGTATAGAGCGTCTTTCGAGCAGCCTGATCCAGTAATCTCTCCTCCTGCATCAACATCCCTGCGCTTCCGCTGATATTGGTCAGCGGGGTACGGAGATCATGAGACACTGCCCGCAGCAAATTAGCCTGGAGTCGTTCTTTCTGAGCTTGAAGCTCTGCCCGGTTTCGTTCCTCCTGCAGACGAATTCGCTCTTGACTCAAGCCACACTCACTTAAAATTGCAATCATCAAGTTTTTTTCAAACGCATCTGGGACAGAATACCCTACGATGGGGATTCCCACAATCCCCATCACACCTTGCGCTCCTCTGACTGACAGGAACAACCATTTCGCGTCCGGCAGCGTATTTGTAGTTGCCCCTGCATGCTTATTGTTCTTCTGTACCCACTTAGCTACACCAATATCTTCAGAATTTAATCCGGTCAAAATGCTTTTTTCATCTTCCGGTTCAATCCGAAAATTCAAGGTTCCTTCTGCTTCATTCAGCGCATAGAGAATAGGACGGTCGTACATCCGATTTAGCTGCTCTGCCGCAAGGTGCAGGCAATCCCACTCTGTACGCCCCTTTTGCAATTTCTGACTACTCTCCAGCAGAAGCTCTGTATAATAACTTTTTTCCGCAGCCAAACGTGCCTGTGCCTTCACTCGGCTAGCCAAAGAACTGGCAATAATACTGGAAAAGAGCATAATTAGAAATGTGACTGGGTAACTGGGGTCATAGGCCTGAAATGTAAACCGTGGAACTGTAAAAAAGTAATTGAATGCCGCAACACTTAATAGAGAGGCAATCGCTCCGTAAAAGTGTCCGCCAGTCCAAACTGCTGTAAGCAGCACTCCCAAGATATACACTGTAATAATATTTGACTCGCTGAATCCTGCGTAAAAAAATCCAAAGCCCACCGCAGTCGATAAAATTAGAGATAACAGCATAATAGCAGTATCCTTCCAGCTGAACCTCGAACCGGATATCCGAATTCTGCCCATACGCTTTTTATACAAGGGCTGGTGGTCTGGGATAATATAAACATCCAGGTCTGTTAATTCGATCAATCGATCTGCCAAGCTTTTTTTCCCGGTAATAAAATTCTGCTTATGGTTAATACGGCCCATCACGATTTTGGTCACACCGCTAACCCGAGCATATTCCGCAATCTGCTCCGCAGGATCCGCACCATAGACGGTCGCAATCTGTGCTCCCAACTGCTCAGCCAAACGCAGGTTTCCGCGAAGGCGTTTCAGATTCTCTCCAGAAAGTTCTTTTGTTTCCGGTGTCTGAACAAACAGCGCCGTAAACCCGCTATGAAAGGCTTCCGCCATACGCGCTGCCGTCCGGATTACCTTGGCGTTTGACGGGGCAGATGACAAACAAATTAAAATATGTTCTCCAGCCTTGGCGCTTTTTCCTTTTCCTGCCTGAAGGGCTGTACGATTTAGCTGGTCCGCAGTACGACGCATCGCAATTTCACGCAGCGCAGCCAGATTCTCTGTGGTGAAGAAATTCTGAAGCGCCTGCTTTGCCTGGCGCTCTCGATATACTTTTCCTGCCTGAAGCCGTTTTACCAATTCATCTGGTTCAATATCCACCAATTCAACTTGATTGGCCCGGTCAAAAACATGATCTGGTATCCGCTCATTTACTGCGATTCCAGTAATTGATGATACCAAATCATTCAGCGACTCCAAATGCTGCACATTCACTGTTGTATACACATTGATTCCGGCCTGAAGCAATTCTTCCACATCTTGATACCGCTTTGTGTGCCGACATCCCTGTGCATTATTGTGAGCCAACTCGTCTACCAAAATCAGCTGTGGCTTTCTTTGCAGAGCTTGATCCAAATCAAATTCCTTTAGTTTGATCCCACGGTAGTCGATCTCTTTGCAGGGCAAAACCTCCAGCCCGTCCAGAAGTGCCAATGTGTCCGGCCTAGCATGCGGCTCTACATAGCCCACTACAACATTGATTCCCTCTTTTTGCGCCTGATGGGCCGCCTCAAGCATTGCGTAGGTTTTGCCAACCCCTGCGGCATAACCAAAGAATATCTTTAGCCTACCGGGAGAAACTGAATCTTCGGAAAAAGACGATGCATATTCCTGGTTTCTTTTTTCTTCACCCATATGCATTTTCCTCCTGACTTTCATCAAAAATACACTTTTTATTTTATCGTATCATGGCTAGTACTATGAAATTATAAATAATTCGTCCATGCTATTAAGATGGGATAAAGGCCGTAAAAAACCGGACGCCAAAACTATTTGGCGTCCGGTTCATATTTGTCTGTCTCACTCCACGCTAAAATGCGCTTGGCCATAGCATAAATTCCTGGTTTATAGAGAACCAGAACCACATCCAACTCGGGATGGCGATCTACAAAATCAGAAATTGCTTTCCCCGCTATCCGAATCGCCTCTTCTCGTGGGATATGGTACTCGCCCGAAAAGATCAGGGGAAATGCAATACTTTTACAGTTACAAGCCTGTGCTCTGGCCATAGCCCGACGGTAGCAATCCTCAAGAAGCATGCGTTCTCGCTCCGTCCCGCCATACCAATTTGTCCCTGCCACATGAATAATATACCGGGCTGGCAGTCCAAAAGAAGGTGTCACGGCAGAATGCCCGATTGCACAGTGCCCAATTCTTTGGCAAGCCTGTTCCAGTTTTACAGTATCCGCAGCCGAAAAAATTGCTTCGCAAATTCCTGGCGTTCGAGTGAGTTCGGTGTTTGCTGCGTTAACAATGGCATCAGTAGCGACATTCACGATATTTCCCTGCCTTAGATAATACGACATTTAAATTCCATCCCCTACATGAGCATACCACATGCCAAATAACCAACCGCAGAAATTCCCGTTGCACACAGTGCATAAGGAATCTGCGAAAGAGCATGATCCATATTCTCCATCTTACAGCAGCTGGAGGTCAAAACTGTTGCATCCGAATAAAAACAGGCGTGGCTGCCCAATGTTGCTCCAGACACAATCGCGCCCATAACCAAAACCAGATTTGCATCCACGCTCTGTGCCAGAGGAAGTAGAATTGGTGCTACAATAGCTGGGATTCCCCATACACTGCCTGTCGAAAAATTTAAAAGCGCCACCACTAGGAAGGTAACCAAAGGAAAAATTACCGCATTGATGTAGGGCTGCATCAAGGTAATGATATAATTTGCAATTCCAATATCAGACATTGCCTCTTGCATCACAAAAGCAAAGAAAATAATTGCCACTGTAGGAATCATATTGCAGAAACCGTGCATAGAAAGATCACAAAATTTTGTAAAGCTCATCTTACCGCGAGGAATGTAGAGTATAAAGCATACACCTATTGCAGCTACAACTGCCAAAAATAATTCCCCAGAAAAAATAGCCAACGCAATTAGCACGCCTACTGGCAAAACAAAATCGATAATGTTCCCCTGTGACTGGAATTCCGACTCGTCATCTTCTTCATTGAGCGCAGCACTCTCAGGAGAGTAGACTTTTCCAGTTTCCCGCAGTCGTCGGTACGCCGTTCTCATTCGTCCAATTTTAGGAACGAAGCCCATAATAAATAATGGCACAATAATTACCGCTGCAATTGCATAAAATGTAAACGGTATAACATGATAAAAAGTCTCCATTGCAGATCCATACCCTAGATCTGCTACGCCCGGTTGGGCAAAAAATAAGCCTGAAAAGAAAATGGCCCAAGTAGAAAACGGTAGAATTGCACACACTGGTGCACCCGTGGAATCTATAATATAGGATAAAGCTTCTCTAGGGACTTTCCGCTGGTCGGTAAGCTTTTTCATACAGGTGCTCAATGTCATAATATTTAAGTAGTCATCTACAAAAATTAGGATACCCATAATCCATGTAACCAGCATGGTAGATTTCGGCCCTCGGCAAAGTCGCCCCAAAATTTTGGTGAATCCAAGGGTACCATGAGAAGCCCCCAACAAGGTAATCAGGCTTCCAAAAAGTGCACATACCAAAAATACCCACTGATGAGAGTAGTCGGTAGCCACGCGGAAAAAGGCATCCATCCAGTCGGACGGGATATGGCCTAAGGCATCTACACCTTCTACGGGAAGTAATGCCGCATTTGTTATAACGTAGGTAAGCATCGTACCAAAAATCAATGACTCTAATGTGCGTTTTGTTTTTAATGCAAAGACAATAACCAACAGGACTGGAACCAAAGTCCAAACTCCATAGTCCATAAAAACCACTCCTGCAATCGCCTAGTAGGCTGTTTTGTGTGGTTATCATATGTCCTATTTGATAAAAAGTGCATTAACCTTGCCATATCTGTATAAGGAAATTATTAAGGTCTTTATGTGCTCACATTTTCACACCATATGCCGCTAAAGGTAATTGGTTCAAAATGTGAATAAACTCTCTAATGCAGCATTGACATAGATTGAATGTCCTGTTAATATCAAAGCATGATAAATAATTGTAATCATGTTGCACCGAGCTACGGGTCCTAAGACAGTTATCTTTGAGTCACCAAATTGCCGGGCGCATAAGAAGAACACGAAACCATGCAGTTTCCTGCTGGTCACCGTGTTCTTCTCGTGCGCCCGGTTTTTCTTTTCCCCAGTCAACTACACTCTAAAAATTCTCAAAAACAGGTTATTAAACGGTCTTCTTCCTCCCCATACGATTGGAAGTCATATCACACCTACAGTTCCCCGGCCAAAAATCAGCAAGACAGAAAACAGGAGAACGATAGAGGAGGTACGCATGCAAGAATCAGGTTTTAAAAGCTACGATGAACTGCCGCTGTTTCTCAATGCCAAAACGGTGCAAAGGTGTTGGGCGTGTCACCGTCCAGTGCTTTCGAGCTCATGCACGAGCCGTACTTTCCAGTGCTGCGGGTGAGCAACCATTTGGTAGTGCCAAAGGAACAATTCATTCAATGGGTCGCAGAACAACTCTCTGAACTCAATCATCGAGGGCTGCTGGATCAACAAATGGTTCCTGTATTCAAAAACACCGGCAAGAATTTTTTCTCTCTACCCAATAAACTCTTTTTCCTGAACATTGGTCACGGTGCCATCACGGTCTACGTCTACCTGCTCTACTGTGAGGACCGCCGCACGCATCAGTGCCATTCCAGCTACCGCACGATTGCCGCAGCGGTGCATCTTATGGTACTTTATCTCTCAGCATGGTATAGCAGGCACTTTTTGATACAGTGTATAACAAAGAAATACTTTTCGGACACAATCCATATGGCCGGCAGGTTAGTTCCTGCCGGCCTGTATTTTGTTACAGAGTTTCTAACTGTTTTTTTAATTCCTCGTCACTCAACTCCCCGCTTTCAGAGCGCCTTAGCAGATCCTGTGCTCTGGCTACAGCGGAGTTCCACTCATCCACACTAATCTTTCTACGGTTCTTCCTCTGTTTCAAACGGTTATAGGTACGGTCATATTCCACCTGGGCCGGAGTGCGGTTCGCTTTGCCCTGGGCCTCCTTCCGGTGAGCACCTACCTTCCGGCAGGTGCGCTCTGCCTCACCTGGAGCAATGCTGTTACAGTAGCAGGTGTTGTAGCCTGCAGTCAGGAGAAAATATTTTCCGCAGTTGTGACAGCGGCGCGGCACATTCCCCACAGCCAGCCCTCGGTAGAACTCCACTTCCAAAAAGCTTATCAGACCAGAGAACTCCGTCCGTTCTGCCAAAATAATTTTGTCTGCGCCCGTGGGAGACATCATGGGGACAAAAGCTACTTTAAGAGGGAAGCAGTGATCGAAAGGCTCCTCGTCGTGGTTTATAACCTTGGCTGTCATCATGTCGCTGTAAAACTGAAAGACACCTACTGCGTAGGCCTCGGAATTTCTCCGCTCCAAGGGTTCAAAGTAGCTGTCCAGCATCAGAGAAATCTGTTTCCGAAACACACGCAGGATTTCTGTTATACCGACTATGCCACGCAAACGCATTTCTACTTCTGCTCTAGCTTCACTGGGTAGATAACGAACCCCACCCCAAAATGTTTCCAGTAGATCAGCGTTTTGGAAAAGGGGCTGTGACCAGTCGATATTTAGGTCTCGATAGACCGGAAGTGCGGACACCAGAAGCCAAACTTCCTGTAGTTTTTTCTGTGCTCGCTCCACAGATTCCAGCGTGTTTTCCTGCCACACAGATTGTATGGCGTGATAAACATCCAGCAGACTTTGATCAAGCCGAAGCAATTCCCGCTCCTCCAAGTTCAAAATGTCTACCATACACTGCCCAATCGGATATTCATGTTCACCAACAAAAATGCGGTCACTGTAGAAAAGTGCCGTAAAGGCATCTACTGAATCCGTAAAAATGTCCTCTGTATCAAGTGACTCGTTTTTCATGTGGCCTCCTGTTTGTAGCCGATAGACTTTTGGGATTTACCCAACCTGCCCCAAAACCATTGAACTCTTGTTTGTGCTTTGTTACCATCGTATCAGATAGAATCAAATAAGTCAATCGGAGGCGATAATGCATGAAAAAATCAGTCTACAAAAGCTATGATGATCTGCTGCTGTTTCTCAATTCGGAAATGGTGGCGCAGGTACTGGGCGTGTCACCTTCCAGTGCGTATGAGTTAATGCATGAACCAGGCTTCCCAGTGCTGCGCATTGGGAGACGTATGGTGGTACCCAAGGAACAGTTCATCCAATGGGTGACGGAACACACGGAGGGAGGAAACTGCAAATGAATATCCTTTTCCGTCAGCGTGACTCCAAACAATGCCGCTTCCAAATGCCAAACGATGTTTGGAAGTGGGAACTAAAGCCACAGGGGTTTGCTATTCTTGCCTATCTCTGCTATCTCCATACTCATCACAGAAATTTTGCTGTACCAGGCGCGGATCAGATTGCAGCCCAATTGCACATGAGTGTGGACATGGCTATGGAACAGCTCGATCAACTGAACCATCGCGGACTGATCAATGAAAACGGGGTTCCCATGTTCGAGAATGCCGGCAAGAACTTTTTCTCTCTGCCCAATGAGTTGTTCTTCCTGAACACCGGCCATGGTGCGATCACAGTCTATGCCTATCTGCTCTACTGTGAAGACCGACGCACGCATCAATGCCATCCCAGTTACCGCACCATCTCGGAAGCTGTGCATCTTACGGTGGCTACCGTGATGAAGCACATCGCAAGGCTGGCGGACAGACAGTTCATCACGGTGGAGAACACGACCTACATCGACAAACAGGGGATGAAACGAAATGGCAACAACCTGTACACCATCCTGCCAATCCAAGCGGCCATGGACCATTGTTATCAGCAGCAGATGCTTCGATTGGAAGAACGGACGCTCATGCAGCAACAGAGCAAGAATCCCCTTCGTAGCCCGCTGTAAGGCGCTGTGTGCCCTCTTTCGAAACAGGGATGGTCCCCTCCACATCAGAGGCTTTCAAGGCAGATTTTGGCCGCTGCCGGGCTTGAAGAAAAAGCGCAGGGCATATATGAAAAAAAGCAGGAGAAACTGCCGGGGTCATGTGCCCCTCGGCAGAGCCACAACTGCCCGCAGTGCGGGCAGTTTCAGGGGGTGGACGGGGGCGTTCCGAAAACAAAATTTTTCCCATTAGGGCGTTGCCCCGGCATAAAACCCACGAATTGTAAGAAAGTTCAGGGCGTTCCTACGAAAAAAGGAGGTTTCAAAGTATGGTTATCGGGAAAGAGAAATTTGCCCTCTGGATTACGCCGGAGGCTAAAAGAGAAGTAGAAACTCACTACAAACAGGACAACTGCAAAAGCCAGAGTGAATACATAGAAAAGGCCGTCCGGTTCTACTCCGGCTACCTGGACACGAAACACGCGGAAACCTATCTGCCCCGTGTCCTCTCCGACGTGCTGGAGGGGAAGCTTGGTTCCTTCGGAAAACGCGTGGGCCACCTGCTGTTCAAGCAGGCGGTGGACCAGGATATCATGGCGAACCTGGTTGCCTATCTGAGCAATGTAGATCTGGATCAGTTACAAAAACTCCGGGTCCGCTGTGTGAAAAATGTGAAAGAGACCAACGGAGAAATTGATTTCGAGGATGCGTTCCGGTTCCAAAAGGAGATTACGGAATGAACGGCCTCATTCAAAAGTCCGGCTATATCAAGCCAGGCAGTGGCGGTGGATGTTATGCCGAGTACATTGCCACACGGGATGGCGTAGAAATGATTGAACCTGCGGCGAGTGGCTACCTGGAATACATGGCCGAGCGTCCCCGCTCTCATGGTCTATTCGCTGCGGACGGTGCTGCGGATCTGGAGCAAACTATGGAAGAGATCAATGCACACGCTGGTCCGGTATGGACCTTTGTCTATTCTCTGAAGCGAGAAGATGCTGCACGGTTGGGTTACGAAAACGGTGATAGCTGGCGCAGATTGCTGCTGGCTCATCAGACAGAGCTGGCAACGGCGATGAAAATTCCGCCCAGCAGCTTTCGGTGGTGCGCTGCCTTCCACGATGAGAAGCACCACCCACACATTCACATGATGGCATGGTCCAATGATCCAAAGCAGGGTTACCTGACCGAGCGCGGCATTGAGCAGATGCGCTCTCAACTGTCCAATGACATTTTTCAGGACGAGCTGCTGTCCCTGTATCAGCAAAAGGATATCTCCTATCAGGAGGTGCGGGACACGGCTATGGAAGCCATGGGTCGGCTCATCCGGGAAATGAAGTCCGGCCTATGTGACAGTCCGGTCATTGCGGAGCAGGTGGAAATGCTGTCTGTAATGTTGTCGGAGGTCAAAGGTAAAAGGGTGTACGGCTATTTGAGAAAGCCAGTAAAGGCCCAGGTGGATGCCATTGTGGATGAACTGGCCAAGCTCCCGGAAGTGGCGGAGTGCTATGACCACTGGAACCGGCTGCGGGATGAACTGGAACGGTACTACAAGGACACGCCGAGAGAACACAAACCACTGTCTCAGCAGCAAGAGTTCAAAGCTATCAAGAACATGGTCATCCGGGAGGCGGACCATCTCCAGCTGGGTGTATTCACCTTCGAGGATGCGCAGATGAAGGATGAGGTGGATGAGGATCAGGACGCCGTGCTTCATGCCTGGTCATCCCAGTGGGAGATGGCGGAGACCTATCAGAACGCAAAAGAAATCCTTTCGGTCTATGAAAACACAGAGGAAGAAAAAGCGGAACAGGTGCAAGTGCTGGAGCAGCTCTGGAGTTCAGGTTTCACCGTTGCTGCGCATCAGCTGGGCAAGTGCTGGCGGGATGGCCTTGGCGTTCTTCCGGATGACAAAAAAGCGGAGCTGTGGTTTCAATGTGGCGCGGAAGCTGGTCATGACTTCTCCCAGTATGCGCTGGGCAAGCTGCTGCAAAGTCAGAAGAGAATCAACGAAGCCGTGTCCTGGTATGAGAAAGCGGTAGAGCTGGGCGATCCGTATGCCGCTTATCAGCTTGGCAAACTCTATCTCCAGGGAGAGCAGGTGCAAAAGGATGTGGCTAAGGCGCTGGAGTATCTGACCCAATCTGCCGAACAGGGCAACCAGTACGCGCAGTACACCTTGGGTAAGCTGTACCTGACAGGGGAAGAAGTGGCGCAGGATCAGGAGCAGGCATACAACTGGCTCTGGGAGTCTGCATCCCAGGGAAACGAGTATGCACAGTTCCTTCTGGATCACTTTGACGACAGCCACAGGCCCAATGTGCTCCTTGCCGTCACAAGCTTGCTCCACCACATGGGCTGGATCTTCCAGGACAACTCCGTGCCGCCTGCCGTCCCGACGGGTCAGCAGATGGATCGAAAACTCAGGCGGAAGATCCAAGAGAAGAAGATTGCGATGGGCCACAAGCCGGATGACCATGAGGAGGAGCAGACTATGGGCGGCATGACCATGGGATAAAAATACCGGGCAGTCCGAAACTGCCCGGTAAATGTGCAAATTATGAAAGGTCAATTTCCATACTCATATGCGGGATCTGAATTGCATCTTCAAAGAAATCAATTAGCTGATCCATAACCCCTTGTGCCGCATAAATCGTAGCAATCATAAATGTGTCCGGGTCCACATCTGCTAAGGCAAACTCATAGCCAAGATGCTGAATCCACTGCGCAAAGAAAAGCCGCTGAGTACGGCCATTCCCCTCACGGAAAGGGTGCAGCATGTTGATGGTGTGGTAAAAGTCCGCTACTTCTTCCGCTAACTGCCGATGGGACAATCCGTCTGGATGAAAGGTGCTTAATCGCTTAAAACAGGCGCCCGCACAGGATTCAATCTCATCTGGGGAAACAAATGCCGTACCCTTTTTTGAAATACTGATAGAGCGCACTTGACCAGCCCAATCATAAAGATCGCAAAATAGGAAATGATGAATACGCTTGTAATGATCAAAGTCAAACTCACCCTGGATCGGCTGTTGATCCAACAGGCTTGCCTTGCCCAAAACGACAGCAGCTTCTGTTTCGGCCAATACAGACTCATCCTGTATCCCCAGTTTGTTGATGAGACAGGTTGTTCCGGGATAGCAGCCGTCGGTTATCGCGTCGATACTGTAAGCCATACTACCCCTTCTTCCTGTCGGGTATAACGCGGGCCAGATATTGCTCCAGCGTAATCTCGCCGGAAAGCAACTTGTGACAAAGGTCTTTACAGGTATTTGATACCGAAAATCCTTCCATTTGCAAAGACAGCTCGGCGGATCGAATGGACCGGTCAATGGAGTTGGACATTTGGAAAACCTCCATTACAGAAGTTGGTTGATGTATGCATTGTAACATAAAAGTTCAGCTGTTGTAAACCGAATGCAATGGGCAATTTTAGTACAGTGTATAACAAAGAAAGCTCCCGTGCAAATGATAACAGTTTGATAATTGTGGTCAAAAGCCCTGGCTATTCTCTCGGTTCTTCGGTATTGTGTGTTGCTGAAAAGGAGGCGGTACACATAAACGACTACATGAAAGCCCTGCACCAGCGGTTCTACCGGGAACCGGACTTTAGTGAAATGGACGAGGACATCGAGAAAACCCGTCAGGAGGTACGGGACTGCCTGGACAAGCTGCAGCGACGCAGGCTCATGCATCTGGTGGACACGCAAAACCTGCTGCGGGAGGAGACCTCCCTGGCCAGCTTCACCGCTGGATTCAAACTGGCCTGGGGATTGAGCAAAGAACTGGAGGCGGACGGCCTGTACTCCTTCGATGAGGAGGAGACAGAGCGTGTCTGCCGTCAAGTAGGAAAGGAGGAGTGAGTATATGGGAAAGCGAAGACCATCTGGAGACGGTATGGTGCGCAAGCGGGAAGATGGCCGCTGGGAGGGCCGCATCGTCATCGGCCACAAGGAAAACGGCGACTCCATATTTCGCTACATCTACGCCGACACCCAGAAGGAGCTGACCGTCAAGCTCCGGCAGAACATCAACGCCTATCAGGGCGTGGATCTGACGGAGGGGAGCAGCATGACCTTGTCCCAATGGCTGGACAAGTGGTTGGAGGAATATATCAAAGGGACTGTTCGGGAGAGTACGCTGGAGGGATACCGAAGAGATATCATGAACCATGTCATCCCGTACTTGGGAGAAAAGCAGCTGAGGAAGATTACTGGGGCAGATCTGCGTTCCCTCTATCAAAAACTTCTGGAGCGAGGACGAATGAAAGGTGGAAACCATGCGGCCGGACTGAGTCCAACCACCGTCCACAGCATTCATAACATCGTCCACTACGCGCTGAGAACTGCCGTTGAAAACGGGCTGCTTCCTGTCAATCCTGCCGATGGAGTTATTCCACCAAAG